>JAJRAE010000025.1 GCA_028682985.1 Methanobacterium sp. | reverse complement strand
GGTTAATTCTTCACTGGTTATCTTCTGGGAGTACTTTATCAGGGTGTCAATTAGCTGCTCTCCCAGCACGTTTACCTGGATTTTCTTTCCTTCTACATACTTCCGGTCATAGAGTATGGATATTATATTAGCCCGAGTGGATTTTGTTCCCAACCCTCTCTTCTCCAACTCCCTGATGAGTGATGCTTGATTGTATCGTGCAGGTGGCTTTGTTTTCTTCTCTTCATCACGAACTTCACCCTTCAACATATCCCCCTCTTTAATCAGGGGGAATTCATCATTTTCCACGCTTCGGTATGGATACTGTTCCTGCCATCCTAATTTAGCTGTTCTTTTCCTAGTGAAAGAGAAGGGTTGTTTCCCAATCTCCAGACTGGTTTTCATGATCTCTACTAGAGCATCATCGCCAAATACGCTTATAAACCGGTAAACAATAAGTTCATAGAGTCTCTGGTAATCACGACTTAACTTCTGAGGCAGTACTCCTGTAGGGTGGATAGATGGGTGTGCTTCGTCCTTTTTCTTACCTTCACGTGGCTTATATGGTTTTTTAAGTTTGGATATGGATTTTCCAAAAGCAGAGTTCCTTTTTAGTTTTTCTAGAATCTTCTGGTAACCAATGCTCTTCGGAAGCTTCTGGGATGATGTTCGGGGATAAGAAGTATAACCTTCAGCATACAGGTTCTGAGCTATTTGTTGTGTCTTTTTTGGGCTATAACCAAATAGAGAATAGGCTTCTGACTGCAAAGAACCCAGATCAAAGGGAAATGGGGGAATTTTCCTGTTATTTTTCAATTCTATACCTGATACCATGGCTTCTTTATCACGACAGTCAGATAATATCTCCTCTGCAACTTTTCTGTCGAATATCTTTCCTTTCTTATGATCAGCAATTATATCCCCTTCTAAATGGGCTTTGATAATCCAGTAAGGCTCTGGTATAAATTTACTGATCTCTTTTTCCCGGTCCACCAGAATAGATAGGGTGGGTGTCTGCACCCGGCCAGCGGAAAGCTGAATGTATCTTTTGGTGGACTTCATAACTGCATCAGTGAGGTATTTGGATATGTTAACCCCGAAAATAAAATCAAGCACATGACGGGCAATTCCACTATCCACCTGATTTATATCAAGGTCTATGGGGTTCTGGTATGCTTCCAGGATATCTTCATCGGTTAAGGTGGAGAACTTCATCCGCACCGTGTTATCCAGACTTCCCGGTCCACAGGCATATTTCAAAGCGTTATATCCTATGAGCGTCCCTTCAATATCATAATCACAGGCATGTATAAATCGATCAGCATCTTTTGAAAGTTTTTTTATGGCATCCACATAGTTTTTGGTGTATTTTTTGGTTTTATCCTTCTCATAGAGCGGCACCCATTCCAGGTCGAACTTCTTTTTCTTCCGGTTCTTTGGGGACAGAGAATATAAATGTCCCACTGCAGCTAGAACTGTGGTCTTTTTCCCATTATTCTCCACTTCATAATAGGGAATTCTTTTATAGTTCTTTTTAGCTACTTTACCCGGTAGGGCGGAGGATATTTTCTCGGATGCCTTGGGCTTTTCGCATATAATTACCTCATGCATGATGATTCACCTGGATAATGTGTTTAACTGGTATTAATATTAGTTATTAGAATGATAATTTTATAATCTTAACAATATTATTCAACTGAAGTATATAAAATATGTATATCACATAAAATAAATCTAAATTTTCACATAAAAAAAACAAAATTTTTCAATCCCCCCATTAGGAGTTTATAATATGCTTATTGGAGTTATATCCGACACCCATATACCTGAAAGAGCCCAAAAAATACCAGGAATAGTCTTTGAAGTATTTAAAGATGTGGATATGATCTTTCACGCCGGTGATCTAGTGTCAGTCGATGTGTTAAAACAGCTCCAGGATCTGGCACCCACATACTGTGTGCAGGGTAACATGGATAAATATTACAGCATGGATTTACCAGTAAATGAGATAATTACCCTGCACGGACACCGTATAGGGCTCAACCATGGTGAAGTTTATCCCCGAGGAGATACCCAGCAGCTCAAATACATAGCTCTGGAACTGGGTGTTGACATATTGATAACCGGCCATACACACTGGGCTTTTATTAAAGAATTGGATGAAGTGCTACTTTTAAACCCGGGGAGTCCTACTGTACCCCGGATGTCGGATCCCTCAGTGATGCTTCTGGAAATAGATGATAGAAAGGTGGAAAGTCAGATAATAAAAATTGGAAATCCCATATGCAAATCACTTAACTTTAAAGGACCAGGAGTAAAATGAGTAAAAAATGGAATAAAGAGAGAAAACAGGAGCCTTATTACAAGATGGCTAAAAAAGAGAGTTACCACTCCCGTGCTTCTTACAAACTTCTCCAGTTAAACAAAAAATTCAATATAATAAAAAATGGAGATGTGGTGGTGGATTTAGGCGCGGCCCCTGGAGGATGGTCCCAGGTTGCCCTGGAAAAAGTAGGTGAAGAAGGACTGGTGGTAGGTGTGGACCTGCAGCGAATCAAACCCATGGAAGCCAGTAACTTCGTGGGAATAGTGGGGGATTTCAACAGTGAAGACACCATTGAAAATATAGAAAAGATTACTAGAGGAAAAGTAGATGTTATTCTTTCAGATGCATCCCCCAAGCTCAGTGGTGTAAAGGATGTTGATCAACTATGTGCCCTGGAACTGGCACTGGGAGTAGTTAAAATAGCCAGGTTAATATTAAAACCCCGAGGTAGAATAGTAATTAAGGCATTCCAGGGAGAGGAATTTGAAAACCTACTAAAAGAACTTAAAAAGGTATTTAAAAGTGTTAAAACCACTAAACCCCCTTCCTCACGAAAAAAAAGCGTGGAAATGTATATAATCGCTAAAAAATAGTGATTTTACCTAAATATGTAATTTAGGATTTAATTACATCTATTTAGATTATGTTTACTTTGACCTTCTAATGTCAATTAAATTTTTATTAAAATCATATACCATATCTATTAGCTTTATTAATTTGTCCTCGTACTTGTAAAAGAGCACCCCTGCCGAGATGGTTACTCCCAGACTTATTATAATGGCAAACAAGCCTACTATAAATTCGTGGTTGATTCCAAAGAGTTCATGCCTCAAAATAATGGAATAAGGATTGTATAAAACTGCGAAGAAAAGTATTTGAACCAGGAAAATATGGTAAGACGCCTTTCCCAAATATTGAATTGATCTAACCAGCTTATTATGGGAATTTGATGGCAATATCCGGTAAGCCAGCATATAAATAGCCAATGGATAAAATGCCATTAAAAAGACGTAAGACCCTAAAGTAGGGTATTCAGTGCCCCAAAAATTGTTGAAAAAGGGAAATTCCCAGTGGAATACAGAAAACGCCATTAGATATATAATACTAATAGCAAGTCCCACCATCACCAGATATGATTCTCGTGATGATCTAATTCTTTTTTTGGGTTCAAAACCTTCAAAAACCCACAATCCCAGTGTAATCAGGAATAAATATCGCAATATATTGGCATAATAAAGATAGGAGTCCGAATTAAAGGCATTTAAATTAGAGGAGAACAATTCAAATATAAAACTGATTAAAAACGCAAATAATAGAGTTAAACGTGGATGGCGTTGATATGAAAAGTAGAGTAAAGGAAATATAATCACGAACTGTAATAGCACTGTTACGAAGTAATTACCAGGTCCGGGTAAAGGAAGATATCCCACCAGATTTAAGATTCCCAGATAGATATCCCTGTTAAAAATAATCCCAAGCATGATTGATAGCATAAAAATTGGTATAAATGGATATAAAAAGCGTTTCAACCGATTTTTAAAATATTTAGAAGAGATTAATCCATTGGATTCAAGATACTGATGTTTCTTAAAAGACGCGGCCATATTCCTGCCCATAAGTAGTATAAAAATGGGTAACGCCATAGAGATGCTCAGCATTCTTAACGTCATGAAATTTCCATCATATGGAAGGGAATGTGTAAGAACAACCGCTAAAATAGCCAAACCCTTAATGAGATCTATTTTCAAAATATGGGTTTTTGATGAACTCATACGTTGTAATTTTATGTGATCTGAACATATTAAATTTTGTTAAATTCAGCTAAACAGAGTTAAATGGTTCTTATTTGATTTTAAATTAACTTTTAAATTTACAATAATATCTTTAGAATAAGTTTAAAATGAAAAGGAATTTTAGTTTTAATAGAAAATGAAATAATTAAAGATATTCAGCCTGTAAATCCTTTAAAGCCTGGTTAGCCACTACCAGCTGCTTTTGAGCCTGTTCAATCCTACTATTAATTTCATCTGAGGATTTTTTTGCAGTTATTGCACTTTCAGCATCCGCAATATCGGTTTGCGCACTTATTAACTCCAACTCGGCCAGGTCATAAGAGGTAGTAGCGTTTTTATTATTCATTTTTTCAATGGATATCTTAGTTTCAGCATATTGGCTGTTTAGAGAGTTATAATCGGCCTTCAATGCAGCTATTTTATCATAAGATGTGCCGCTACCCACATCAGTGGATATGGTTGATGATAAAGCCTGGAAAAGTAAGTATCCACCAATTCCAATGGTTACCAGTACCATTATTATTCCCAGTAATGATATGGTCATTGAAGTGGCCTTAAATAAATTCAAGCGTGATCTTCTCAATTTTTTACCTCTAAATAATTTTGTAATATGTAATAGAACATAAAAAGAATGCAACTATTTTATTAATGCAAATCACGTAAATAGCATCTTCATTATTTAAGTTTACATATAAGTATTTAAATTATCCCATATAATAATATTTAATTAATTATTATTACAAAAATTAATTTACCATTACATTTATCATCATCTAAACTCTATAAAATTTTTAAAGGAGAACTATTTTAATGCCCCCAACATCAGCTGAAATTGCAACAGATAAAACAAAAACATCAGTAGCTAAATTCGAGGATTTCTTTAGCAGTGATAAATATAAGGACAAAGTATTTGAAGCCCTGGAGAAATATCCCGATGAACGATCCATAGTGGTAAATTATATGGATCTGGAAATGTTTTATGCCGACCTTGCTGATCTATTATTAGAGAAACCAGAGGATGTTATAAAGGCAGCCCAGAAGGCAATAAGAAATATAGACCCACTTCGTAAAAATGCAGATTTAAACATTAGATTTGAGAATATCCGGAACAACATCCCCCTCAGGTTTCTGCGCAGTAAATATATAGGTAAATTTGTAGCTGTGGACGGGATAGTTCGTAAAACTGATGAAATACGGCCCAGAATATTAAATGCTACTTTTGAATGTCGAAGCTGTATGAGGCTGCACGAAATACCCCAGAGGACTAGTTTAATCAGCGAACCAGCTATCTGCCAGGAATGTGGTGGAAGATCATTCCGCATACTTCAGGATGAATCTGAATTCATGGACACCCAGACCACTAAACTGCAGGAACCGCTGGAAAATCTTTCCGGAGGTGAACAACCCCGCCAAATACTGGTAGTGCTGGAGGATGACCTGGTGGATGAGTTAACACCGGGAGATATTGTCCGGATAACTGGACAGCTTAAAACCGTGCGGGATGAGAAAACCAAACGCTTTAGAAACTACATATACGGGAACTATATAGAACCTCTGGAACAGGAATTTGAAGAACTTAAAATTGACCCGGCAGATATAAAAGAGATAAAAAAACTTGCCGATGACCCCAATGTCTTTGATAAAATCATAAACTCCACAGCACCATCCATACAGGGGTACCGAGGAGTTAAAGAAGCCATCGCCCTGCAGTTATTTGGAGGTTCTGCCAAATTACTGGAGGATAAAACCAGGATCAGGGGAGATATCCATATACTCATTGTGGGTGACCCGGGTATTGGTAAATCTCAGATGCTTAAATACGTATCTAAACTGGCACCCCGTGGAATCTACACCAGTGGAAAAGGAACCAGTGGTGTGGGTCTTACTGCAGCAGCTGTGCGTGACGAACTAGGCGGATGGTCTCTTGAAGCTGGAGCCCTGGTGTTAGGTGACCGGGGTAACGTCTGTGTAGATGAACTGGATAAGATGCGTCCAGAGGACCGATCAGCCATACACGAAGCTCTGGAACAGCAGACCATCAGCATAGCTAAGGCCGGGATAATGGCCACATTGAACTCCAGGTGTTCAGTACTGGCAGCGGCAAACCCCAAATACGGCAGATTCGACCGTTTCAAACCAACCGCCGAACAGATTAACCTTCCATCAACCATTTTATCCCGTTTTGATCTGATATTCGTAATTGAGGATAAACCAGACCCCGAACGTGATAAAAGACTGGCCAGTCACATACTCAGAATCCACAGAGACACCTCTATTCCCTTCGAAATAGAACCGGAACTCCTACGTAAATACATAGCCTACGCCCGAAAAGAAATTCACCCCAAACTGACCAAAGAAGCCATGAGAGTTCTGCAGGAATTCTATGTGGGTATGAGAGGAGGAGTGGATGAAGAGGAAGATTCGCCGGTTACCATAACCGCCCGGCAGCTGGAAGCTCTGGTGAGATTATCAGAAGCCAGCGCCCGCATAAGACTGGGCCATGAAGTAACAGACTATGATGCCCGAAGAGCAATTCTACTGCAGCAGAAATGTTTAAAACAAGTGGGATACGACCCAGAAACCGGTAAAGTAGATATAGACAAGGTGGAAGGGAGAACTCCTAAATCAGACCGGGATAAGTTCCGCATAGTTGCCCAGACCATTAAGCAGCTGGAAGACGAATACAATGGAAAGGCACCGAAACAGATGCTTATGGATGAACTGGAAAACCGGTTCAACATGGATGAAGAGAAAGCAGAAGAAGTTATCAGATTCCTTAAAAGAAATGGAACCATCTACGAGCCCAAACAGGGTTATTATAAGGTGGTTTAACTTATTATTTTTTGGTAATGTTAAATCAATTTTACTTTTTTATTTAATTAAAGAAACCAAGTTCTTTTTAATAACAAATAATATATATAAATAAAAGATTAATTATTAATAACTAAAATTTATCCCTTTTTCTTAAAGGTTATTTTTTTGATTTATAGGAGGTATTTTATCATGAGTGATTATAACGAATTATTAGACCGGGCCATAGAACAACTGCCCCAAAAAGTTTTGGAAACTAAGAGATTCCAGGTGCCCAAAGCCTATTCCATGATCCAAGGAAATCGGACCATGATACAGAATTTCTCAGAAATTGCCGATGCTCTGAACCGGGACCCTCAACACATACTGAAATTCCTTCTGCGTGAACTGGGAACCGCCGGAAATCTGGAAGGCAGCCGGGCCATAATGCAGGGAAAATTCACCCACTATCTGATAAACGATCGAATAGATGACTACGTGAATAGATTCATCATGTGCCATGAATGCAACCGGCCGGACACCCGCATAGTCAGGGAAGAACGTATATTCCTATTAAAATGTGAAGCCTGCGGTGCCAAAGCCCCCCTAAAATCCCTTTAAACTTTTTCTAATATCTGAGTAGAGATTACATTGAAAGGCCAAGCATTCTGTCCTCAGTGCGGGAATACTGAAGAAATACTTTCAAATGGTCTCTGCCAATCTTGTTTTTTATCTGATTTTAATTTAATTAGTGTACCTGATACCCTCGATCTAACCATCTGTACTCAGTGTGGATCAATGCAGGAAAAAGGCAGATGGTTTGACTCCAATTTATCAGTTGAAGAAAAGGCAGTTCAAACCATAATGGAACATTTAGAAGTGACCGAATCAGTTGAAAATGTTCATATCACACCCGAACTTGGAAACATCCGGGGATCTACATTGGAATTTATTCTAACAGTAACCGGCAAAGTACTGGGAACAGAACTATCCCAGGAATATCAGGTTAATGTTCTTATAAATAAGAATGTGTGTAATGAGTGCAGCAAATATGCATCAGGGTATTATGAGGCAGTTATTCAGTTAAG
>JAJRAE010000190.1 GCA_028682985.1 Methanobacterium sp. | reverse complement strand
TGCAGTGAAACTCTAGATAAAACAAACCTATTACCACATAGCAATCCTGGAATACTTAAAAAGAGCGAATTAAAGGTTCTAAGTGAAGTGAATGCTTCCATGGGTCTGATGCTTGAAAATTCCAGTTCCAGACTGATGGAAACTATAGTACACTCCAAGAGCCCGGGAAAAGATCCCAAGCTGCGTTTGAAAACCATAGAAGATGCCGGTAAACTTAAGATACCATTCACCACTGGGCTGTTAATTGGTGTGGGTGAGACTGTGGAAGAAAGGGTTGATTCTCTCCTTGACATAAGAACATTACAAGACAAGTATGGTCACATTCAAGAGATTATAATCCAGAATTTCAAACCCAAACCTGGAATTCCACTGGAAAATCAGAAAGAGCCATCCCTGATGGAGATGGTTAAGATGGTCATTGTTTCCAAGTTACTGTTTCCAGATGTGAGTATTCAGGTTCCTCCAAATTTAAACCGGAAATGTGCCCAGATATTTCTCCTGGCTGGAGCGGATGACTGGGGAGGTGTATCACCTTTAACCAGGGATTATGTTAATCCGGAAGCTCCCTGGCCAGAACTTGAACAATTAAAAACCCTTACACAGGAGTTAGGTTTCAAGCTGGCTGAAAGACTTCCGGTGTATTCTAGATATGTATCAGATGAATTTTTAAGCGATCAAATTCTAGAAAAAATAGAATCAATTGGTAAATATGAGCTAAATAAACATTAACTTTATAATGAATTTAAGTAATTTAATGCTTTTTGGACTAAATAAATTATGGAGATTAGATCTTAAAAATCAAAGAATTAGCTTTAAAACATCTTTAAAGCATGTTTATCTCGTTCAGGTCTTCTTTTACAATATTCAACACAGTCTGAGTGTAAGTTCTCTGCACATCCGGTTCTTTGAGTAGTGATTTGATGAATCCGTCCAGCTCTTTAGTGTCTTTGAACCGGGTGATTAGAATCGCGTCAAATTCTCCGGTGACATCATACATGCACAGTACATTTTTATGGTAGGCGGTGCGGTTTTCCCAATTTTTCAGAACTCCGCCCTTTACTTTAACCCCAATTATGGTGGTTAGGGAGTAGCCCAGCTTCTCATGATCTATTACTGGCGTGAATCTCTCTATAATTCCGGATTTAAGTAGTTTCTCTATCCTATTATGTACTGTGCCTATGGATATGTCCAGCTGTTTAGCTATGCTGCGGTATGACTTTCTTCCATCTTCATGAAATATCTTAATCATCTTCCGGTCTACATCATCAATTATGTTTTTGGTTTTTTCATCTTCTCCCAATTTCATAACTAAATACCCCTTTTGAACATTGTTTAAATATAGTGGTTATCCTTTATAATAATTATACATTTTCCAGGAAATACAGGGATAATTAAATTATCATTGCAATTAAAATTTGAATACTGAATAATCCCTATTTAACCTGCTTACTATGTCGGTAGTATTCATGGCCAGATTCCTGGGAATTAAAGAGTAAAGCCACTGATCTGGCAAAGAAAATAGTTAAATAGGGCATGATGATAATGGGCACGATTATAATTCCTATCAAGAATGGGAATATCAGGAAGGATGAAATGAAGTAGACCACCCAGACTATGATGAGCATGATGATATACCAGATTAAGTAATCCACCCCACCTATTCTCCGGATGATGTTGTAGATCTCTCCAAATCTGAAAGCAGCCTTAAGCTCATCTTTATAAACCATGTTGGCCAGGGCTATGGGTATGACAAAGCTAACCACAATCTGCAGTAAGACACCGATTAAAGCTATACCACTAACCAGCTGCAGGGCTAGGGTAGGATCCAAAAGAGAACCAGCATCGGGAACCGTAAGCATGGGTAAAAGTGCAGCCCAGACACCCAGCAGAACAAGAACCGTTGGAACCAGTGAATATAGGAAGAGGACCACAAATACTTTTAAACCATCTACAAACATGGAAGTCCATTCATTAAAATCTGGAAGTTCAGAAGAACCAGCTAAAGAGAATTTAACTATTTTATAGAAATATCCAAGAACTAAAAACCCTGGAATAAGTAGAGAAGATAGAACTGTCAATACACCCAGGATTAAAATTTTGCTAAAGTTCCTGGCAGGATATTTTAAGGCATCTGAAGTTATCTGTCCGGCATCCATATTATCTCACCTATGGTGATTATGGAAAAATTATTATTTAAAAATTAGCATAAAAATGGTGGATTTAAAAAAAATTTAAAAAAGGAAATGTTATTTCCTTTACATTGGTTCTGTGGTATCTTCACTGGATGCGAATAGTAAAGCGAGTGATCTAGCTCCGAACATTGAGAAGTATGGGAATATGATCAAGGGCGCCAGTATGAATCCAATGATGATTATCATGGTGAGTACTGATACTGCTCCGGCAACTATGGCCAGAAGCACCATAATAATGTACCATCCTATATATTTACCCCATCCAATCATGGAAATTCTATCCAGCACTTCACTGAATTTAAAAGCTGCTCCTAATTCACCTTCATACAATGCCATATTTGCAATGGCCATATATTCGACCAGACCTATGATTATGGCTACAATGAAGTAAATTGTGTATCCGGTTATTATTGTAAAGTATTGGAATCCGGTGAAATCACCTGTAGATAAAGCTGATTGATTTCCGAAGCTTAATAAAGCACCTAAAATTGCTGCGATAATAAATACTGGTATAGCGTAAATTAAACCGACGATAAATATTTTGATACCGTCAATAAATAACTCACCAACTTCGTCAAAGTCAGGTAATTCGTCTATACCTGCAAATGTTGCTTTTATTATTCTGAATAGATATCCTAAGCCAATAAAATTTACAATAGGAATTATTAATATAACACCAAGAATTACCACTTTGGTCCAGGCTGCTGATGGATATTTAATTGAGTCAGATATGATGTCTCCAATTTCCATTTTTTTCACCTCCATTTTATTAATATAGCTGTTATGGATTTAATTATATAAAAAAGTTGGCATTTAATATTCCTTAAAAAGATGAATGATGGATTAACAGAGGTTTACTCTTAATATTTGAACATGAAAGTTTTTTAATTATTGTTTTTTGCCGTTAAATTTAATTATAATTTAAAAATTAAATAATAAAGAGGAGCAAACAGAATGACAGAAGAAGACTATGAATTAAATGAATTATTTGAATACGAAAGAAAGGCCAGCAGATTAGAACTATTTGTGCGAATCTTTTATGGAATCCCCGTTGGTATAATTATCTTTTTTTATGGGATAGTCGCTGGCCTATGTATAGCAATACAGTGGATTATAATCCTGATTCTCGGCAGAAGAAGTGAAGGTTTAAATAGCTTCATACGGGGTTATTTAGAATATTACATACATTTATTAAGTTATTTTTCGTATATGACTGATAAAAGGCCGGGTGTCACTCCAAAAGCTGTGCAGATTTTTGAAGTGATTGATGAAGAGGATTAAAAATTATTATTCTTCTCAATCTTATTGGATTATTTTAATCCTCACTAGATGCAAAAACTAGTGCTAAAAATCTAGTGTTCAATACTAGGAAGTAGGGAACAATCAACAGCGGTACTAATATTATCCCAACCAACGCAATCGTAGTTAGAATTGATATCAGAATAGTTAAGGCTATTAGTAACCAGATTATCAGGTAGCAAGCTAAATACTTGGCCCATCCTATCATGGATATGCGCCGTATTATTTCTCGAAAACTGAAAGCTGCCATGAATTCCCCATCATAGAGGGCCATGTTGGCTAGACCCACGAATTCAACCAGCCCTATTAAAATAAAGACGATAATCTGTA
>JAJRAE010000043.1 GCA_028682985.1 Methanobacterium sp. | reverse complement strand
TGAAGTGGGGTTGAATCTAAACTAAAGATGAGATAGTAAGTTCAAATCCGGATATATGTACTTAAGAATAATAAAATGATTTATCTACTTCACCCTTTAAAAAGCTTTCTTATTCATAAACTGTCTGAAATGAAAATTTAAAATAGTATTAAAATTATTCTAAAAGATATTCTGAAAAATCGATCCCACCCACTGGATATGATTTTTGACCATTAATAACTTCCAATATGGTGGCCACAATTTCCTGGGGGCTTTTACTGGTGGTGTCGATTTCTTGTGTCTGATCCTTATATTTCTGGTATGCCTCATAGGTGCACATGTCCAGAGCCTCTGCCTCCAGGTTTTCCCTAATTTTAGATTCTTTGAATCCTTTAGCCTTTAAACGGTCTTCCAGTATATGGGGATTGGTGCGCAGAACAATTACCACATCTGCCCCGGGACAGAGGTGGGATAGGTGACCTTCCACCACTATGTGTGGATCATTTACGTGAGGTTCCTTAAGATGGATCACATCCTGTAAAAATGTGCATAATGAGTTAATATCCACTATTTTATAGCCGCGTTCTTCATCCAATCCAGTGTAGAGGTTTTCATCCTCCACCAGCTGGTTTATATCAACCAATCTACAAGGTAATTGCTTTTTTAGTAAATGGGATACTGTAGTTTTACCTGTTCCTGGAGTGCCTGTTATGAATATTATCATATAATATTATCCTGTACTAGTATAATCAAATGCTTTTTAAGAATATGATATTAAAAAGTATTTTATCTATTTAAACTTCTCAATCAGCATCTGGGCTACTTTTTCTCCGGAAAGCAACATTCCACCGAATATTGGTCCCATACGTGGTGATCCATGTACCGCGTTGGCTGCCATACCAGTAACATACAGACCGGGATACACCTCTCCAGTGTTGTTGGTCACTGTGTTTTCAGCTTTTTCTGCCCACATGGATTTTTCTCCCATTATCTTACCAGTGGATGTGTAGAGTTCTGGGCCTGTTTTCTCCTGCACTATCTTAACTACTTCACAGGGGTGTCCAGTTGCATCTATTACGGCCTTGGAACGGACAGTGAGGGGGTCCACATGTAATCCTGCTATTTCCACAGCGCTCCAGTTTAGGACCAGTCCTTCCACACCCTTGTCTTTTATCATTAAATCCTCAATTTCTATGAGGTTGAACACTTTGAGTCCGGCCTGGCAGGCCCGGCTGCATAAAGTGGAAACGGATTCTATGGAATCTGCTACAAAGTATTCTTCATATTCCGTAGTTTTTATTCCGAATTCGTCCAGTATCCTCTTGCTTTCCTCCTGGACTACGATTTTGTTGAACATCATTCCACCACCCCACATTCCACCGCCCATACTGAGTTTTCTCTCAAAAAGGGCCACTTTAAATCCTGCTTTGGCCAGATAATATCCTGCGGTTAATCCTGCTGGGCCTCCGCCCCCAATAGCTACATCCATTTCTGTATAATCCAGCAGATCATTCATATATCCTTCTATTATTGCCTTAGAAATTTTTATATCATCTAAAACCATGTTCAGCCACCTCTGAATTTTCTACTTTTCCATTAAATCTAACTTTTTTATTAACAATTGTTATTTATTGTAATTAAGCTTTATTTAAAAATCCTCATTTGGGATAACAAGGTAAAATGTAAATCCTTTATTTCTTTATAATTATCCTCAATACATCCTGATCCTCAAGCTGGTGGTCCAACCCCACTTTCTGGCCTGGAAATTTTACTGAAGTACCCCACACCCTTGCCTGTCGGAAGTTGCGCACGAAGTCCCGATGCAGCTTCAAAGCCACTTCCTCTATGGTGGCGTCTTTTCGCACAATCATGGGTTCCTCATAATCAGCCCTGCTGCCCTGCGGTTTAAGATAAATTCTGATGAGGTTCAGATCCTGGAATATTTTCTCTCTCAATAGATCAACATTATATCCCTGGTCTGCGGCTATGTAGAGAGCTTCGGGCATCTCTTTTTTTAATTTATGTAGATACTCTTTATCTGCCAGGTCTATCTTATTTACAACCAGAAGCATGGGGATGTAGCAGCTGCTGGTGTCCAACGAGTCTATGAACTGGTCTATGGAGACATCATCCCTAATAAGGACATCAGCACTGTGTATACCATACTCATTTAAAATTGACCGGATGGTTCTACTATCTATCCTGGTTAGGGGTGTGGTTGATGAAAGATTTATCCCCCCCATCTTTTTCCTTTTCACGGTTACGTCTGGCACCGATTCATTAGGCCTGATTCCAATGCTTCTAAGTTCATCCAGAATCACCCGCAGATGCTGGGGGTTGAAGACATCAAGAATCACCATAATGAGATCTGCATTTCGGCTGACAGAGAGTATTTCCTTTCCCCGGCCTTTGCCTTTGCTGGCCCCTGTGATAATTCCGGGGATGTCGAAGATCTGTATTTTAGCCCCCTTATAATCCATGACTCCCGGTATAATTTCCAGAGTGGTAAATTCATACTCCCCAATCTTTGAATCAGCATTGGTTAACTGGTTCAGTATGGTTGATTTACCAACAGAAGGAAATCCCACAAGAACTACAGTGGAATCTCCACTCTTCTTTATATGAAAACCCTTGCCTTTAGCTCCTGAACTGCTTCTTTGAAGCGATTCCTCCTTAAGCCTTGATAATTTAGCTTTAAGCTTCCCTATATGATGGGATGTGGCTTTATTATAGGGAGTTTTCTGTATTTCTTCCTCTATCTTACTTATCTTATCATCAGCAGCCATAAATATTCACTGAAATCAAACTGAATAGCTTATTTTAAAAATTCAATTTAGATAACTGGTTTTTTTCTTTAATAAATTTAGTTTAAATTTAGCTTTCATTACTATAATTAGTTTAAATTAACATAAAAATTACGAAAATAAATAACCCCTACTTCCTAATTATAAATAGAAAAATAAGGGTAAAAAGATTTATTTTCCCCGTTAACTAATATATTACCTTCCAGACCAGTACTCCGGACTCTTCATAATCCAGGGAGAATTTGGTAATGTTCTGTCCCTTCAGGAGATATAGTCTGGTGAACATGGAGTCTTCTAGTTCCTTATTTAACAGATAGGTCTGGTAAGTTCCATTAGTAATTACTATGATTACGGAATAGACGCTTTCATTGGAAATAATTTCATCCTGGGTGATGTTGCTATCCTGCATCACAATTAATCTGTGGGGTTTAACTACCAGTGAACTGCTGTTGCTCTGCAGCCCAGTTAACAACTGATTTATAAGTTCAGATGTAGTCTTATTCTCGGTTTGCAGTTGATTAACATTTATTATTCC
>JAJRAE010000197.1 GCA_028682985.1 Methanobacterium sp. | reverse complement strand
TTGGAGTTATCTGACTGGATGATGATCTCACCTTGAGAATTATTGAATATGACTGCTATCAATCCCTTTCCGAGATATTTAGATGCTTCATCTGAATTATCATAGTATATAACTGTGAATCTTTCATCCTGAAGATAATTTGCCAATTCAGATTTATTAATATCTGAGTCCACACCTACTTTAAGATTGGAAGTTATGCCGTAAGAATCCAGTAGAGCGGGATCAGTGGCTACCGAGGTTACTATGGCCAGTCCAAATGCTCCCAGAATTATGAATATCTGTACAAATATCACCAGGAGATAGATCTTATTTGAAAGTATGTCCTGTGCCTCTTTCAATGAGAGTGCCAGTAATTTCATATAATGTTTCCGTCTCGCATTTCAATTATCTTATCTGTGAAATCTGCAGCTAACTGGTTGTGGGTTACTATTATTATGGTGACACCTTCCTTTTTATTTAGATCCTGGAGTATTCCCATGATCACCTCGGCGTTTTTGCTGTCAAGTTCACCGGTGGGTTCATCAGCAAGTATAAGTGAGGGCTGATTTACCAGGGCTCGGGCTATGGAGACCCTCTGCTGTTCTCCACCGGAAAGCTGGTTGGGTGTCTTGGAATATTTTCCCTCCAATCCCATTTTATCAAGATATTCCTGAGCTTTTTGCGGTTCTGGTTGATTCATGGGCAATAAGACGTTTTCCAGTGTGGTTAGTTGTGGTAGAAGATTGAATCTTTGAAATACAAATCCAATCTCACTCCTGCGGAATCTAGCCTGTTCCCTAGCTCCCAGGGTGCTGGTGTCTTTTCCGTTCATTAACAGGTTTCCCCGGGTAGGCATGTCCAGTATTCCAGCAACATGAAGCAGGGTGGATTTACCAGAACCAGAAGGCCCCATTATTGATGTGAATGATCCGTCCTTTATGGTTAGATTCACTCCAGCCAGGGCGTTGATTTCCTCCCCACCCATCCGATAGATCTTCCAGACATCCTTAAATTCCAGTACATTTGTTTTATTCATTTCTAAGCGCCTCCACCACATTTAACCTGGATGCCCTCCAGGCAGGGTATAATCCTGCAAGAACACTCAGTCCTGTTGCACCGCCTATTACGCCGACTATTAACCATAATGGCAGCATGGATATCAATTTTATATCTCCTATCTGTGAGCCGAATAATATTATGGCAGTTTGCAGAAGAATGGCTGCTATGATTAGACCTACTATTCCCCCTATAAATCCTATTAGAGCGGATTCCAGGAGTATGCTTCCCAAAACTTCCCGGTTGGTGAATCCAATAGCCTTAAGAACGCCTATTTCCCTGGTTCTTTCAGTTACATTTACCAGCATAATATTAACTATACTGATCACCCCAACCAGTAGGGCTATGCTGGCTATTCCGCCTATAAAAAGGGTCAGTCCGTTCATCAGGTCGTCGATTTGTTTGGACAGGTCTGATTTGGTGGATGCGGTGGTTCCATTTACTGTTTTTTCCACTTCATTTTTTACTACTTCCGGGTCACCCCGGGTATTTGCGGTTATGCTACTGGATTTGTTGTTGTTCAACGGCAGGGCTCTGGAGGAGTCCATTATCACAACCCCCATTCCCATGGAACCTTCGGTGAATGTTCCGGTGACAGTCATTTCCTGGTCTTTAATGGTTATTTTGCTACCCACCTTGTAGCCCATGTCTTCTAGGGTTTTACTCACCACCACCCCTGATGTTCCGTTTATTTTTATCTGACTCCAGTCGCTGGTACCAACTATGTATATTTGGGTTCCGTTGAACTCTGTTAGAAATTCAACGTCTTCTTTGATGTTATATAGTTGAGACATGTTCTTTATCTCATCCACCGCTTCTGGATCTAAAAATGAACTTCCAGGACTGGACATTAACGCACCGCCGCCTGTGCTGTTCATTATTAAGATATCACCCATCATGTTACCGGTTGATTCTTTCATGTAAGAGGTCATACCGGTGGTAAGACCAACCAAAACTACCAGGGCGGTTACACCTATAACAACCCCCAGCATGGTTAATATGCTTCTTAGTTTTCTTCTTCTGAGATTTTTAAATGATAAACTGTAGATTCCCATTCAATTACTTCCTATAAATTTTTTTTAAAAACTATTTATTTAAACACTGGATTATAATTTTGTTTTCTTGTTCTTCTTTTTCCAGCCTAATATCTCCCTGGTAAGTCGTAAAATACTGGGTCTGGGTCCAAACATTACATCATCCCTTTCAAATAATTTCACGGCTATCCAGTATGTAATTATACTTAATATCCCTATAAATATCACTGGGATTAAAAACTGCCAGTAGGGTATGTTTTCTCCTGAAAATAACCGAATAACCATTGTGAGGGGTGAGATGTTGGATGTTAGGGATTTGTTGGAAAGATAGGTTAAGGTGGGTATCATTATAACTCCAACAATTGCCACATATCCAAAGGTTAATCCTATCCCCGCCTCTTTATAATTTTTGGCATAGGCTGATATAATTACTGTTATTCCAATAACCGGTATGGCTGTTATAAATACCAGGAAATATACGATTAATGGATTTAAAATTTCAAATCCGGTTATTAATAGTATTATCATCCAGAGTGCTACTTGGATGGCTATCACCCCCACCACGGCCATGCTTTTCCCCAGTACGATTTGTGCTGGTTTGATTGGCATGGCCATCAATATCTCCCCTGTTTTTCGCTCTTTTTCTCCTACCACACTATCAATAATCATGTTTCCAAAAAGAAAAAGGGGTAAGAAGAGCAGTATTGCGATCATGGCCTTGGTAACTATCTGCATGGCCAGGGATTCTCCGGTACTCTGCTGGTTTACCACAGTTGGTGTGGTGTTTTGAGGAGTGAATGATTCAACCCAGGAATTTGATAGAGCATCTGCCATTAATTTGGAGGTGGTGTTAACCTCATCTCTAACCACGCTCCTTTTTGGATCGGACATATCCAGGTAGAGCTGCACATTTATGGTTTCTATTGTCTTAATCTTTTCTATGGAATCCCCGGGAACCACCACCACCGCTGTGGTTTGCCCAGCATTTAGATTAATTATGGAATCCGGGTAATTGGAGGAGGTTACGGTTATAAGCTCAGGATTGATGTATTTGGTGAAAAGCCGGCCCTGATCATCAACATCCAGGGATGCAAATCCGGAAAGGGATGGTGTTATGGATATGCCCTTCTCTGATTCTATATTGGTGGCAAATGCGTTGAATATGAATATCATTAAGAACAAGACTGATATCTGTAGAAAGAAGATGGTCAGGAATTTCCTGCTTTTCAGGGTTTCCTTCATTTCCCATTTGGTTATGGTAGTGAATTTCAAGATTACGACCTAATTTTTAAATGAATTTATGAAAACATCTTCCAGTGTGGGTTCTTTTATGTTAATTGAGACTATATTTCCTTCTAATGAACTTATTATTTCTTTTATATCCTTTTTTGATTTCAGAGAGATGGTATATTTACTTCCAGAAACATTCACTTCTTCTACTGTAGAAAAACTCTCAATTATCTTCCCCGCACTGCTATCTGCTATTTCCAGTTCAAGGTTCAGTATGATATCACTATGGAGCTTAGATTTAAGTTCCTGAGGAGTGCCCATGTCCAGTATCCTTCCCTGGTTTAGAATAGCCACTCGATCACACAGTGAATCCGCCTCATCCATATAATGAGTGCATAGTATGATTGTTTTATCTCCTTTAAGCTCCCTTATGAATTCACGGATGTTGTGAGATGTGGCCGGATCCAGTCCCATGGTGGGCTCATCAAAGATTAGAATCTCTGGATCATGAATCAAAGCCCTGGAAATCCCTATTCTCTGCCTCAATCCTTTCGAGAAGGTGTTGATTCGATCCTCGGCCCGGTGGCTCATACCCACCAGTTCTAAAAGATCATCTATCCTTCTATTGATGTTGTCCCGGGGCACCCCGTAAAGCTCCGCAAAATAACGGAGGAGATCCCGGGCTTTAAATCTTTCATACAGGTTGGGTTCCTCTGGTAGATATCCAATCATGGATTTGATCTTAATCTGATCCTTATGAATGCTCATACCATCCACCAGAACATCCCCAGAATCTGGTTTAAGAATACAGCAAGATATACGGATAGCAGTGGTTTTACCTGCACCATTAGGACCAATAATACCCAGGAGTTCACCCCGGTTTATATCAAGATTTAGATTATTTAAAGCCATGATTTTACCAAAAGACTTATTTAATGAATCCATTTTTATCATGAGATTATCATCAGCCACTTTGCAAGGTCTCCTTAAACTTTTTTTTTAACTATTTTATTTACATATAATAAATAATCCAGATTACATATAACACTAATATAAATCTACTATAGGTGGGTTCTCTGAAAGAAATAGATTTCTCTGTACGTAATATTAAACGCTGCAAGTGCCCGGGTTGCCCTGTGCAAAGGGAAAGTGAATGTGCTGAAGGTAAAAGGAGGATAATGATAGAGATAGCCTATTCGAGTGAAAGTGGAATGTACTTTGAAAGAGACCGGGTCCCGGGAATGTACTGCTCTACTGGCAAAGCACAGTGCACAGATCTGGATTTTAAAAAGGACTGTCAATGCCCCTCTTGTTTGGTCTGGACCAAATATGGGCTTAAAGATAAATATTATTGTCAATATGGTGAACCTTAAAAATTATGGATTAGAGTAGCTTAATTCTATTAAAAAAAAATTTTCATCGATCCAGTATGCAATGGATGCACTTTTTAATCTCCTGATGCAGTTCCTCGGCACCTACTATATTATCTTTTATTTCCCATTCTTTTGGATGCATTATGAATGGCTGGGACTGCTCACCACCTGTTCCTCCATGACTTCCTACCAGTTCTTCAAATGCAGCTACTTCATTGGCTTCCGGGTCATAAAAGCTGTTCACCAAGATGTCCGGGGCGTACTTAAATCCATCAGTTCGCAGAAGATGCTCTGGTGTGCGTTTACTGAATTTTGATAAGGGGTTTTCCCCGTCCACAATTCCATCTTTTAGATAATAGATCCCTGCACCCCCTACAGCCATAGGACCATATTTCTGAGATTGGACCATAACAAACCCCACCCCTTCATGCTGGGCTATTCCCGGGACTAAATCCGGGTATAAATGGTTGATCTGTTCATAGCTTAACCGATTCTCCCAACGGGTCAGATATATTAATCCCAGATTTCCAGATGCCAGAACAATAACCTCAGCATCCTCCTCAAATTCCTCTTTAGGATGTTTTTTAACCTGATAATTTTTAATATAATTAGCCAGACCACCCCTAACCAAATCTGACTTCTCCAAGGCTTTGAGAGTGCTGTATCGAAATTCTCTACCAGTTTCTGCTATATCATCTCGTTTATCATGTATGTATCTCTTGGCATCATCCCCAGGGTTGGTGATGGCCTGGCCAAAATGGTCTTCATTTGATGATAGTTTACTGAATATGCTGGTCTCAGGGGGAATTAATCCCCTAACCAGGTCTTCCAGGGTCATGCCGTACCTCTGTTTAAAGGTTGCCCCGTTGGTCTGTCCATGATCCGACTGCACCACTAGCTGATAATTTCGCTGGGCGTACTTTTTCGCCTGCTCCAAACGTCTGAACTGATTATCTATACATTTAAGTGCGTGGAAGGAGTCTGCATCCCGAGTACCTGAGTGATGGGCGATCTCATCATAGCCCAGGTAAGTTACATATATAACATCGAAGTTTCCGTTTATTATATCACCTATCAGGGTGAATGTGGTTATTTCTCTTAAAAAAACTGCAGCTCCGGCTCGTACAAAGGGATATATCAAACCTCGTTTTATGCGTGGTCTTACATTCCTCAATCTATGTGTGATTTGGGATTTGAATTCTAAAACCACCTCCCATAAAAAGAGAGCTATTATCCTGCCAAAATTAGAGGGGCTGGAATAGAAATAGAACCAGGTCTTGTTATAAAACTTTTTCAGGTCTTTGAGTTTACTGTAGGTGAAGATAACATCTTCTGCATCACCAGAAAAGAGGTTGGATCTGCTGGCCCCCCTGGAAAATAGAAGACCTTTACCATTCGATATTCTCTTTTCAATGATATCAGCATCGTTTAAACCAGTGGATACCATTATCTTATTCTTATTTGCTTTTTCAACCCATCTGAATGCTGGTATATTTTCATTATTTCCATGAAGTATTCCTGCCTGACTTGCTCCTGTCTGACTGGATAGATCAGTCTCCCAACCCATTATTTGATGTGTGTTATTCTCCATCCAGCTTTGCAGGGTGGGCATGTAACCCGCATCCAT
>JAJRAE010000029.1 GCA_028682985.1 Methanobacterium sp. | reverse complement strand
TGGCACAATTAGGTGGCCAAGGCCAACCTGTATTAATATTACCGGAAGGTACTAACAGATTTTTAGGAAGAGACGCTCAAAGAATGAACATCTTAGCAGGTAAAGTACTTGCAGAAACCGTGAGAACAACTTTAGGTCCTAAGGGAATGGATAAAATGCTAGTAGACTCCCTGGGTGACATTGTAGTTACCAACGACGGAGTAACCATCCTCAAGGAAATGGATATCGAACACCCTGCAGCTAAAATGCTGGTGGAAGTAGCTAAAACCCAAGAAGATGAAGTGGGAGACGGAACAACCACCGCTGTAATAATAGCTGGTGAACTACTCAAAAAAGCTGAAAACCTGCTGGACCAGGATATACACCCAACCATAGTAGCTATGGGATACCGACAGGCAGCTGAAAAAGCACAGGAAATATTAAACGTAATATCCATAGACGCCGATGACAGAGACACCCTATTAAAAGTAGCTATGACTGCTATGACTGGTAAAGGAACCGAAAAAGCAAGAGAACCACTAGCAGAATTAGTGGTAAGTGCAGTCAAACAGGTGGAAGAAGACGGAGACATAGACCAGGACAGCATAAAAATAGAGAAAAAAGACGGAGCAACAATAGACGACTCCGTCCTGGTACAGGGAGTAATCATCGACAAAGAAAGAGTACACCCTGGAATGCCTAAAAAAATAGATGATGCAAAAATAGCACTCCTGAACAGCGCAATAGAAGTTAAAGAAACTGAAGTAGACGCTGAAATCAGAATAACCGACCCCGCACAGATGCAGGCCTTCATAGAGCAGGAAGAAGGTATGATCAAGGAAATGGTTGCTAAAATCGCAGATGCTGGAGCTAATGTATTATTCTGTCAAAAAGGTATCGACGACTTAGCACAACACTACCTGGCCAAAGCCGGTGTCATGGCTGTCCGCAGAGTTAAAAAATCCGATATGGAAAAACTATCCCGGGCAACCAAAGCCAAAGTGGTAACCAACATCGAAGACTTAACTATGGACGACTTGGGAGAAGCAGGACTGGTAAAGGAAAGAAAGATCTCCAACGAAGATATGATCTTCGTGGAAGGATGCAAAGATCCTAAAGCAGTAACTCTTCTGGTACGCGGATCCACCGAACATGTGGTAGACGAAATCGAAAGAGCTGTAGAAGACGCCATAGGCGTAGTAGCAGCCACAGTAGAAGATGGAAAAGTAGTAGCAGGTGGAGGAGCAGCAGAAATATCCATAGCCAAAGCACTCAAAGAATACGCTGACACCATAAGCGGCAGAGAACAGCTGGCAGTAGCTGCATTTGCAGAAGCCATGGAAGTAGTACCCAAAACTCTCGCTGAAAACGCAGGTCTTGACAGCATCGATTCTTTAGTAGATCTCCGAGCTGCCCATGAAAAATCAATCTACATGGGACTGGACGTCTTCAAAGGTGAAGTACGGGATATGTATAAAGCTGGTGTAATTGAACCTCACCGAGTTAAAAAACAGGCAATCCAATCTGCAGCAGAAGCCGCAGAAATGATTCTGAGAATCGACGACGTGATAGCTTCAAGCGGCAGTGGAAGACCCGGACCTGAAGACATGGAAGGTATGCCACCAGGTATGGGCGGAATGCCACCAATGATGTAAGTTTAAAGGCGTAAATGCCTTTCTTTTTTTTCTATTTTTTAATTAAATCCTATTATTAATAAAAATTCTTTAATTCTCTAAAAATTTAATTTAATCCATTTATTTTGCATTTGAAAATTTTAAATAATTCCTATAACAGATAACTAAATGGGGTAAGTAAAAATGTCATTATTTAAAAGAAGCTCAAAAAAAGGTATAGATGAAATGGAACCTAAAGAAGCATTTACTGAAATTGAAAAACATCGAAATAATCCAGATTTAGTAGTGCTTGATGTAAGGACCCCCGAAGAATATCAGAAAGAACACTTGGAAAATGCTAAGCTTATAGATGTTAAATCCAGTGAATTTGAAGATAAAATCAAAGAATTAGATAAAGATAAGGAATACTTCGTCTACTGCAAAGCAGGGGTTAGAGGATGTAAAGCAATCGATAAAATGCACGAGCATGGATTTAAGAAAGTAGTTAATATCACTGGCGGTATTGATAAATGGAAATCCAAAAGACTGCCTGTAACTAGCGATTAAATTTTTATTTAATTTTTATTTCTGTATAAAAAATTTATATTTTACTTAAATCACGTTTAAAAAATATTATTTTATTAAATAAAAGAAGAAAATATAAAAAAATTAATAATTTGTTTTTTTAATTAGAGAATATATGAACTGCAGCAGTTCCACCGGTTCCACCGATGTTGTGGGTCATACCAATCTCCACATCACTTATCTGCCTTTTACCTGCTTCTCCACGCAGCTGCCAGATAATCTCAGCAGTCTGGGCTATACCAGTAGCTCCCAGGGGATGTCCACGTGATTTCAAACCACCGGATGGATTTATTGGTATTTGTCCGTCCCGTTGTGTTATACCATCTTCAACAGCCGGTCCGGCTTGTCCTTTCTCTACAAAGCCCAGGTCCTCTATAGCTAAGAGTCCGTTTATGCTGAAGCAGTCATGCACCTCTGCCACGTCAATGTCCTTTGGCTGTATACCTGCCATCTTATAAGCTCTTCGGGCGGCGTTGACTGTGGAGTCTATGGTGGTGATGTCCCTTCTCTCCTGGAGAGCTATGGTTCCTGAAGCCTGAGTTGAGGCCTTAACATAAACTGGGTTATCTGTGTATTTTTTAGCATCCTCAGCTGGACAGAGTATCGCCGCGGCGGCTCCGTCAGTTATGGGGGAGCAGTCCAGTAATGTTAGGGGATCTGCCACCATACTTGAATTTAAAACCTGGTCAACCGTGATCTCCATAGGGAATTGGGCTAGGGGGTTTAGTGCTCCGTTTTTATGGTTAACCACACTGAACATAGCCAGCTGTTCCCTGGTGGTTCCGTATTCATGCATGTGTCTTCGGGCCATCATGGCATAGAGTGAGGGGAAGTTAGCTCCCTGCTGGACCTCCCATTCCTGATCTGCTGCGGTGGAGATTACTGGTGTGGGGTCCACTACGTCTGTCATCTTCTCCACTCCTGCAGATATCACTATGTCATGGTAGCCGGATGCCACTGCCATTATCCCGCTTCTGAGGGCTAATCCCCCCGAGGCACAGGCTGCCTCCACCCGGGTTGATGGCATGGGGTTTAAACCCACCTGATCTGCTATCAGGGATGCGATGTGCTCCTGTTCAACGAAAAGTCCTGCGGACATGTTTCCCACAAACATAGCCTCCAGGTCAGCTCCTTCTATACCGGCATCTGCTATGGCTTTTAAACCGGCTTCACTAATCATATCTCTAAATGAAGTGTCCCATAGTTCTCCAAATTTGGTCTGGGACACGCCTATAATTGCAACTTCTTTCAAATAAACTCCTCCCTAAAAAAATTCCTTATTCCTGTGTTAATCCTGCCATTCGCAATTTTCCCTTGAATTTAGCATACACTGCATAATCAACATATTTTTTTTCCTTAATCATATCCTGGACTTTGGGTGAAAGTTCTCTTCTCTCGGAGATTGCATCATTTACTTTGATGCTAAAAGCGTCACTTCCCGCTCCGCTACCGTAGGATACAGCCATTATGCGATCATCAGGTTCCGCTATGTCCAGCACCGCGGCCAGTCCCAGTGGGGTGGCTCCGGAATAGGTGTTCCCAATTACGGGAGTTAGCAGTCCTGTTTTGTACTGTTTTTCTGTGAATCCTAATTTTCGAGCGGCCCTTATGTAGAACTTACCATTGGGCTGGTGGAAAATAACATGATCATAATCTGAAGCTTCGGTTCCCATCTGCTCGAAGAGGCTTTTTGCACCAGATAACACGTGTTTGAAGTATGCTGGTTCTCCGGTGAATCTTCCACCGTGTTTGGGGTAGGATCTCCCTTCTCTTCGGTAGAAGTCCGGCGTGTCTGTGGTGTAACTGCAGGTCCCCTCGAAATCAGCCAGGGTATTCTGCTTTCCAACCACGTAGGCTGCTCCACCAGCTGAGGCCGTGTATTCCAGTGCATCGCTGGGTGCACCCTGCGCTGTGTCGGCACCTACTGCCAGTCCATATTCTATTAATCCGGAATCAACCAGACCCATACATATCTGTATTCCAGCGGTTCCTGCCTTACAGGCAAATTCAAGGTCTGCTGCGGTTAGGTGGGGGGCGGCTTCCACTGCTTCGGCCACTATGGTTGCAGTGGGTTTGACTGCGTAGGGGTGGGATTCTGATCCCACATAGATAGCTCCTAGTTTTTGGGGGTCTATTAAAGCTCTTTTAAGCGCGTTTCTTGAGGCTTCCACAGACATTGTTGCGGTGTCTTCATCTGGGGCTGGTACAGATTTCTCCTGCACAACCAGTCCCCTTGAAATAGCCTGAGGGTCGTCCCCCCATACCTTGGCGATTTCTTCTACTTTAATTCTGTATGAAGGAATGTAAATTCCATATCCAACTATTCCTGCCATTAAATCACTCACTCTTAGAATTAATATTTATTTTTAATTTAATTCTCCTTTTATTATGATAGTTTAAATTCTAAACAAATTTCGGGTTATTAAATAAATTAAGTAAATTATCTAGCTTTAAAATCCAGAAAAAATATTAGAATAATATTTAATGTATTTTATTCCTTCTATCCATATAAATATTATGGAAGAAATTAATTCAATTATTTGAAGATCTATTTTTAATTAATAAATACTCTGAGGTTAACCAATGGATAAGCAGAGATTGAGAGAAGAAATTTGGCACATTCTCATGGAGAGGGGGTTAACAAGTAAAATAACCCGTCCCAGAATACCAAAATTTAAGGGAGAATTAAAAGCAGCCAGGCTGCTTAGAAACACTCCGGAATGGGCTGATTCGAAGGTTATATTCTCCAGCCCTGATTCAGCCCAGTTAAAAGTACGTGAATATGCGCTTAGAGATGGTAAGAAGTTGATCATGGCTTCCCCTAAATTGAAGAGCGGTTACCTGTGCATCTTACCTGATGATGCCTCAGGCCAGGAAAGCAGAGCCGCAACCATTAGAGGTGCTTTTAAAATAGGTGAAAGAC
>JAJRAE010000055.1 GCA_028682985.1 Methanobacterium sp. | reverse complement strand
CATTTGTATCCTTAGTGATGGGTGGTAAAAATGGTACCCCTCTTCTTAAAACCGCGGTGGTACAGAGCTCCACTGAAGCAGTAAAGCAGTCAGTCAAGGGAGATCCTAATGCTATTGGCTACATATCACTGGCAGATCTAAATGGAGATGTTAAAGCTGTGAAAATAAATGGAGTCACACCATCAGAACAGACCATATCCAATGGGACATATAGTATACAGAGGCCGTTTTTATTCCTAACCAAAGGAGCAGCCAAAGGAGCAACTCTGGACTTTATCAACTGGTGTTTGAGTGCAGAAGGCCAGGCCATTGTGAAACAATCAGGAGCAGTACCTATAGGGGCAACTCAATAAAAGTATTCACTCCTACTTACCATTTTTTTTAATAAAAATTTGGTCAAGCATTACATTTTAAAGGAGGATTATTGGTTCACCGTGATAATTTAAATACTGGAAATGGAAAGTATTTGCTAACGGTGAAAAAATATGAACTGGAAATATATAACCGGCATTATAATCCTTATAATAATTATTATTGCATATATCATGGTCACATCACAAAACAACTATGTTCGAGTTGAAGTAGCAGGATCTACTTCAGTACAGCCTGTGGCCAGTCAATTAGCAGATGCATATATGAAAAAACATCCAGATGTGAAAATAAATGTACAGGGTGGAGGATCAGGATTGGGCATCAGAAGCGTATCACAGGGAATCATTGATATTGGAACCAGTTCTAAGGGCCTTAACGCTAATGAGTCAACTGGCTTAAAACAGTATTTAATTGGTAAAGACGGAGTGTTGGTAGTTATTAATAATAACAGTCAACTGGACGGATTAAATAAAACTCAGATTAAAGATATTTATTCTGGTAAAATAACTAACTGGAAGGATGTTGGAGGTCCCGATGCTACGATAAACGTGATAACCAGGGAAGACGGCTCCGGAACCCGCAGTGTATTTCAAAAGATAGTGATGGGAAAGGATAAGATAAAGGGAGATGCAGTTGTACTAACTTCCACAGAATCCATAGCTCAATCAGTTAAAGGAGACCCAAACGCCATAGGTTACATGTCTTTAACTGGATTTAAAGGGGATATAAAAGCACTTAAAGTAGACGGGGTATACCCCTCAGAGGAAACCATATTCAACGGAACCTACCCTATACAGAATCCTTTCCTGTTTTTAACTAAAGGTGAGCCACAGGGAGTGGTGAAGGATTTCATAGACTTCTGTCTAAGTCCTGAAGGTCAGGAAATAGTTAAAGAAGAGAAAGTGGTGCCTGCAAGTTGATGAATTAATTAATAAAAGAACAATCAATTAGTGACTTTGAACAATTATCACAACTCTGATTATCACAACTTTGAACAATTATCACAGATATCATGAACATTAAAGTAATATTTGAGGTTTACTATGTCAAAAACTAATGAATCCCTGGTAGAGAAAGGTCTGTTAATCACTGCTATCTCTTCCATAATATTGATCGCCCTGATTATACTTTTCATATTCTGGGAAGGAATTCCAGCCATGCAGAGTTATGGCTTCTTTAACTTCGTATTTGGAATGGACTGGAGCCCATCAGATAATCAATATGGGGTTTTCCCTATGATCATAGGTTCTCTGGCCATAACAGGACTTTCTCTCCTAATGGCAGTTCCTTTGGGTATTTCCTGCGCCATCTTCCTAGCTGAAATAGCACCAAATTCAATGAGACAGATTTTAAGGCCAACAATACAAACATTGGCCGGAATACCTTCGGTTGTCTACGGATTTTTCGGCTTGATTATTCTGGTACCATTCATGCGGGTGCAGTTTGGAGGCACCGGATTCAGTATGTTAACGGCATCCATAGTGTTAACAGTTATGATTTTACCCATAATAGTCAGTGTATCTGAAGACGCCATCAGATCAGTCCCATACGAATATAAAGAAGCTTCACTGGCACTGGGATCAACCCACTGGCAGACCATAAAAAATGTGCTGTTCCCAGCAGCCATCCCTGGAATTATTACATCAGTCATCCTGGGCATGGGACGGGCCATTGGAGAAACCCTGGCCATAATAATGGTTGCAGGAAACGTGGTTCAGATACCAGGCTCAATATTTGACCCAGTCAGAGCATTAACTTCCAATATAGCCATTGAAATGGGATACGCCACAGGAATACATTACAACGCACTCTTTGCCACTGGAATTGTCCTGATGGCCATGATCATCATCCTACTGGTGATAGCCAATTACCTGCACTATAAGAAAAAAGTTACTATAGGCGGAGGTTATCTCTAAATAAAAATTTAATTAAACAGCACATTATGAAATTTATAACCTTTTATAAGAAAACCGTTGAGGTAAATCAAATTGAATAGAATAATTTCCCCTAAAAATGCTCAGAAAATAATGAAAACCATATTCTGGGCATCCGGAATATTAGCAATACTAATACTGCTGGTAATAATAGGATACATCATCATTAAAGGATTACCGGTGATGAGCCTGGAATTCATCTTCGGAGAGCCCATAGACTCCGGTAGATCTGGAGGAATATTCCCCATGATCGTATCCAGCATATATGTAACTTTGGTGGCAGTCTTGGTGGCCACTCCTTTAGGGGTGGGAGCAGCTATTTATCTGGCTGAGTATGCCGGTGAAAACAACCTGGTTCGGGCCATAAGATTTGGAACAGAAACACTGGCCTCCATCCCATCAATTATATTTGGATTGTTTGGATTATCATTCTTCGTGATCTTTTTGGGTATGGGCTGGAGTGTGCTATCTGGAGCTTTAACCCTGGCTATCATGGCACTTCCCACTATATTGGCCACCGCAGAGGTTTCCATTGAATCTGTAAACAAATCATATGGAGAAGGAAGCCTAGCCCTAGGGGCAACTAAATGGCAGACAGTGTACAGGGTGGTTCTGCCGGCTGCTCTTCCTGGAATAACCACAGGAGTGATACTGGGCATGGGACGAGCGGTGGCTGAAGCAGCAGCAATACTTTACACAGTAGGGGCGGCATTGTCCATCCCAATTTCACTGTTTGATCCAGCCCGGCCACTACCACTGCACCTTTACATGCTGGCAACCGAAGGTATTTCACTGGAAAATGCCTACGGAACCGCCGCAGTGCTGGTAATTTTAATACTTCTAATAACAATAATCAGTAACTCCTTAGTGGATAGATACAGTAAGAAAATGATGGGGAGATAAAATAAAATGGATAGAATTGAAGTTCAAGATTTAAATGTTTACTTTGATGATCTGCACGTTCTCAAAGATGTGAATTTAAATATAAAGAATAACATGGTCACTGCACTTATCGGGCCTTCTGGATGTGGAAAATCAACGTTCATCCGAACCTTAAACAGGATGAATGACCTGATAGATACTTTCCACAAAACCGGAACCGTACTTTTAGATGAAGAAGACATCTACGATCCCAAAGTAGATGTGGTTGACCTCCGTAAAAGGGTGGGAATGGTTTTCCAGAAACCTAATCCATTTCCCAAATCCATATTTGACAATGTAGCATATGGACTGCAGATACATGGAATTACAGATAAGAGGATGTTAAAAGAGAAAGTTGAGGAAAGCCTTAAAGCAGCAGCACTCTGGGATGAAGTTAAAAATAAATTGGATAAATCAGCCATGGGACTTTCCGGTGGACAGCAACAGAGACTGTGCATAGCCCGAACTATAGCTGTTGAACCAGAGGTTATACTGATGGATGAGCCCTGTTCTGCCCTGGATCCAATATCCACCACCAAAATAGAGGATTTGATTCATAGGCTGAAGAGAGACTACACCATTATAATTGTTACCCATAATATGCAACAGGCAACACGGGTTTCTAAATGCACGGCATTTTTCTTAAATGGTGAGATAATAGAAAGCGGATCAACCGATAAAATATTCATTGAACCATGCGATCAGAGAACAGAGGATTATATCACAGGAAGGTTCGGTTAAAAAAAGATTTAATTATAGGTATTTATAAAATTTTTATTATTAACTGAGGTAAAAAAATGGAGAAAAAATATCCTAGAATAGTATTTAGGAAAAGATTGCAGAAGTTAAGAGACTATGTAGAGAAGATGGGTAAAACTGCACTTATAGCTTACCGAAATTCACTAAAGGCATTCACTGAGTATGATGAAGAGCTGGTTAAGGAAGTAATTCAGTCTAGTGAAGAAATTGAGAGGATGAACTACAACCTGGAGCACAAGACAATGAGCATAATAGCTGCTGAACAGCCGGTAGCCAGTGATTTAAGATTTATAGAAGCAGCACTTAAAGTAGGAAGTCACTTTCAGAGAATGGGTGGGTTGGCCTCCAACATAGCTGAGGTAGCCCGGCATATAAAGGGTGAGAAGATCCCAGAAAGACCGATGAACGATATAACCCACATGGCAGATATTGTGGAAAGCATGATCAGCAAAAGCATTTCCGCATTTGTAAACCAGGATATGAGCATAGCCCGGGGACTGCACCGGGATGATGATAAAGTTGATGACCTGTTTGACATAGCCCTTAAAGACATCACCAAGAGCATGTTCGATGAAAAAGACGCCATTTATTACATGATCTATCTTCTTTTTGTAGCCCGTTTCCTGGAAAGAATTGCAGACCGGGCGGAAAGCATAGGGGACCGTACCATATTCATGATAACCTGTGAAAAACCCTGATAAAGCGATTAAATAAATTTTTATTATTATTTCTTATTTTTATTTTTTAAAATTTTTATTATAATTGATTTTATAAAACCAAGTTCTTCTTGATAACTGGGAAACTTTTTTTTCAAAGAGAAAACAAATTATAATATTGGTAGAGGAATATGGTGGAAGATAAGTTAAGTAAATATAAAGAAAAAAGGGATTTCGAAAAAACCCCAGAACCATTCACCAGCCAGGGATCTTCTTCTGCAAAACCACGATTCGTGATACAGAAGCATGATGCCAGCAGACTGCACTACGATCTCAGACTGGAAGTTGATGGTGTTTTAAAGTCATGGGCCGTACCAAAAGGACCCTCAATAGACTACACCCAGAAGCGACTGGCCATACCAACCGAAGACCATCCCCTGGACTACATTGATTTTGAGGGGACCATACCACAGGGCAACTATGGGGCCGGGACAGTGATTGTGTGGGATACCGGCACCTACCGGAATCTTAAAGAGAAGGAAGGCCAGAAAATCACCATGGAACAGGCCATAGAGGAGGGGCATGTCGAATTCTACCTGGAGGGTGAGAAACTTAAAGGAGCCTATGCACTCATCCACACTGGACAGAAAGGAAGGAAGTTCTGGCTATTTTTCAAGATGAAGGATCTCCATCATGAAACATCTGATATATTAAAGGAAAGACCGGAATCAGTTCTGACAGGTCGGCTTATTGAAGATCTAGAATAGTATAAATTTAATTAGTTTATTTGGGTTTAATAACAGCACTGGCGTGTCGGTCAGCCCAGCATTGAATACAAACACCAATAGGCAGTCCTGCAGTATGTGTGTCGGCTAATTCTATTTTAACATCCAGAGCAGTGGTTTTACCACCTAAACCCATGGGTCCAATACCAGTTTTATTTACAGATTCCAGTATCTCCTTTTCAATCTGAGCTATTCTACCCTGTTTATGTGGTTCTCCAACTTCCCGGAGCAGTGCTTTTTTTGCCAGTTTCAAAGCCATATCTGAGGATCCTCCAATTCCCACACCCACTACTATGGGTGGGCATGGTTTGCCTCCAGCTTTCATCACTGTTTCCAGTACAAAATCTTTAATACCATCCACACCCTCACCAGGAAGGGCCATCTTCAACGCATTGTTGTTTTCAGAACCAAAACCTTTAGGAAAAACTGTTAACTCCAAATAGTCCCCCTTGATAAGCTCCACATCAATCTGGGGGATTCCCACTCCCAGGTTGTTGCCAGTGTTAATCCGGGTTAGGGGGTCAACCACATTAGGCCTTAGAGGAATCTCCTTTGTGGCCCTCTCAACACCCTTTCTTATTCCTTCATAGAGATTTTCTGCAGAAACATCTCCCATTTTAACAAATACAATGGGCAGGCCGGTGTCCTGGCACATGGGTATTCCCATTTCCCGGGCGGTCCTGATGTTTTTTAATATGGCCTCTAAGTTTAAAAGGGCGAGCTCATGGTCTTCTTTTTGGTAAGCTTCTTCCAGTGCTCTGGTGACGTCTGGCGGTAGTTCAATAACAGCCTGTTTCAGTAAATTGCAAACAGTTTCTTCTATCTGTTTTTGGGAGATCATTAGGCTACTCCTAATTGAGATTTAAAATTAATCAGTTAAAAATAAAAAAATAGAGTTTAATACTTCATTATCATCTTGATCTTTTCAAGTTCCTTGGCTATTTTATCCCTCTTTTCAAGTAGAATATCCTCGGAATCCATTTTAAGAGCTTCAGTTGGGCATGCCAGCACGCAGGCAGGTTTTTCCTGATCAAAACACAGGTTGCATTTTTTAGCTATGCCAGATTCATTGATATGGATTGCGCCCACTGGGCAGGTGTCCCTGCACAGTCCGCAGCCGATGCACATATCTTCATCGATGATTATGGCTCCGTCTTTTTCTTCTATTGCACCTTCTGGACAGACTGTTAGGCATGGAGCTCGGTCTGGTGAGCAGTGCAGACAGAATATGGGGACTCCGTTCACCACGCGAATAGCATTTTGGGGACAGTTTCTTTCGCAGAGTGAGCATTCCTCGCATAATTCAGGAACAGATATTAGTTCTTTCATCTGCTATCCTCCTTGTGAAGCACTTTTTTTGCACGGGTGTTTGAGGTTAAAATATTAACGAACTGGCTGCGCTTCTGTTTTTTACCCATTCCGGATAGTCTTTCCAGGTATTGTTTCTGTTTCTCCAGTTTAAGTTTTTCTGGGTCCACCAGTGCTATGGCTCTTTTGGAACAGGCCTTTATACAGGCGGGTGTGTCCTGGTCTGGGCACTGGGTACATTTATGAGCTTTCCTTTCATGTATGGCAATTGATCCGAAGGGGCAGACCATCATACATAGGCCACAGCCTATACATTTTGCTTCGTCTATTCCCTCTTCACCTACGGCTTCAGTGGGGCATATTAATTTGCAGGGAGCGTCCTCGCAGTGTTGACAGATAATGGGATAAAAGGAACCCTCCACTTCTCGGACCATAATTCGGGAGGTGCCGTAAACTTGGTTGCACGCCTCTTCACAATCCAGACAGCCATCACAGATATCTGGTTGAATAAGTATTTTTTCCAAAATATTACCCCCAATATTATATTTTAAGCTCGGCACAGACCTGATCCACGTATTCCTGAATTCTATCTTTTTCTTCTTCCTTCAGGTGTTTGAATCTTTTCTGGGATTCCAGGTAGGTGTTTACTGGTTTTCTCTGCATGGGCCGGTAGGTTATTTTGAACTCTCCCTCTTCGATTTCATATAATATCCATGAACCGGTTTCCACAGCTAGTCTTCCCAGTTCAATGGTTTGTGATGGGTCAAAACCCCATCCAGTTGTGCATGGTTGGTGCAGGTGAATGTAAGCTGGACCATCTACTTCTTTTGCCTTTTTTACTTTTTTCATGAAATCTTCTGGATATGATATGGATGCCGTTGCCACGTATGGCACTCCATGAGCTGCCATTATCATGGGTATGTTCTTTTTAGGTTTGTCCTCACCAAAACTTTCTTTTCCATGTGGTGAGGTGGTGGTTGAAGCACCGTATGGTGTGGCTCCACTTCTCTGCACTCCGGTGTTCATGTAGGCTTCGTTGTCGTAGCAGATGTATATCAAATTATGCCCTCTTTCCATTGCCCCGGACAGGGCCTGTAATCCGATATCTGCAGTACCACCGTCTCCGGCGAAGGTTACTACGTTAACATCATCTTTTCCCTGTGATTTGAGGGCTCTTTCAACTCCGGAAGCTACTGCGGCGGCGTTTTCAAATGCCACATGTATCCATGGTATCTTCCAGGAAGTTTCTGGATAGGGGGTGGTGATTACTTCCAGGCAGCCGGTGGCGGATACTGCGACGGTGTTTTTTCCCAGCATCTTGAGGGCCAGTCTTACTCCGACTGTGGCACCGCATCCAGCGCATCCTCGGTGTCCTGGTGCGAGAAATTCTTCTTCTGGTATTTCCATATTTTATTCCTCCTCCTTAATTCCGATCCAGTTGATCTTTTGAGTGTCAGTTGGGTTTCTTGTTCTTTCTATTATTCTAATAATATCTTCTGGGGGCACATCGCGCCCTCCCAGTCCTAATATAAATCCTGAGGCGTCGACATCCATTTTAGCTTTTATTTCGTTGAATAAAACTCCTCCAATTCCCATTGAAATATTTTTATCCAGCACCGCGATCCGGTTCGCGTTTTTAACTGCGTTGTAGATATCTTCCCTGGGGAAAGGTCTAAATGAGATAACTTTCAGCAGTCCTATTTTTTCTCCTTTTTCCCTGAGATCGTCTATTACGGCTTTGATGGTTCCGCAGATTGATCCCATGGCAACCAGGATGATTTCCGCGTCTTCACATTCATATTTTTCAACAAGGTCATATTTTCTTCCGAATACTTCTTCAAATTCTTTGTTAACTTTTCTTATCACGTCAACAGCGCCTTCCATGGCTATTTCCATGTCGTATCTGGCGTCCATGTAGTAGTTGGGGTCGGTGAAGGTTCCAATTGACATGGGATGTTCGGGGTCCAGATAAGAATGGGTGGGCTGGTATGGTGGTAGGAACTTATCAACATCCTCCTGGGTGGGAATGTCCACCGGTTCTACGGTATGGGTTAGTATGAACCCGTCCACACAGACCATGCTGGGGAGCAGTACATCCTGGTCTTCAGAAATTCGATAAGCCTGCAGTATAAAGTCCAGTGCTTCCTGGGCATTTTCTGCGAAGAACTGCATCCATCCACTGTCTCTTTCGGATATGGAGTCTTGTTGGTCATTCCAAATACTAAGAGGGGCAGATAAAGCTCTGTTAGCGTTTCCCATTACTATGGGGGCTCTTAATCCTGCTGCGGCGAATAAAATTTCGTGCATTAAAGCCAGGCCCTGGGAGGAGGTTGCGGTGAATACTCTTACACCGGTCCCTGAGGCACCTAATGCGGCACTTATAGCACTATGCTCTGATTCAACCATTATGTATTCTGCTTTAAGTTCTCCGTCCGCCACAAAACTGGCTAGATATTCAGATATAGTCGTTTGAGGGGTTATAGGATAAACTGGAACAACTTTAGGTCTTGCCAGTTTAACTGCTTCAGCTAAGGCTCTATTTGCAGAAATAACTCTAAGCATTATTCTCTCTCCATTTTAATGGCTTTTACTGGGCATTCTTCGGCACATATTCCACAGCCTTTACAGTAATCATAATCAATATCATACTCTTTATTAATACAGCCCTCTGGGCAGAATAAAAAACAATTTTCACAATCAATACATTTTTCTTTGTCTAAAATTGGTTTAAAAGTTCTCCAGCTACCTGTTTTGTTGTGTTTGCTGCTTCCAGGCTCTTTAACGGTAGCTCCTATGGACGTCATAAAATCACCTTATTTTTTTATTTGCTCATATGCAACTTCCACGGCTTTAGCGTTCTTTTCACCAATTTTACCAGGGAAGGTTTCTTTAGTAACTTTTACCACGGAATCTACGGTAACTACACCAGTGGCACCGGCAAAGGCACCCAGCATAACTGTGTTTACGATGGGTACTCCCAGTATTTCCAGGGCAATTCCCGT
>JAJRAE010000217.1 GCA_028682985.1 Methanobacterium sp. | reverse complement strand
TATATTCTATTTCTTCCTTTTTCAGGGCATTTTTTGCGGCTGCTTCTCCGGCTCTTCTCCCGAATACCTGGGTGTCAGCCAGAGCATTGCCACCCAGCCTGTTGGCACCGTGCACTCCACCGGTAACTTCCCCTGCAGCGAACAGATTCTTAATTGTGGTTTCACCATTTTCATTTATGCGAGCCCCTCCCATGAAATGATGGGCAGTGGGAGCCACTTCCATGGGCTGTTCTCTGATGTCTAACCCCACATCCAGAAATTGCATTAGCATGGTTTCCAGTTTTTCTTCTATTAATTCCGGGGGCAGGTGTGTTACATCCAGATACACCCCTCCCTTTTCTGTACCCCGTCCTTCAATTATCTCCCGGTAGATGGCCCGGGCCACCACATCTCTTGTGGCTAACTCTCCCCGGGGGTCGTATTTTTCCATAAATCTTTCGCCCTGGGAGTTGAACAGTCTACCTCCTTCTCCCCTTACGGCTTCTGTTATAAGTACTCCTCTTCTTGATTCGGGGTAGAGCATGCCTGTAGGGTGGAACTGTACCTGTTCCATGTCCAGGAGATCAGTGCCTGACTGATAGGCCAGGGCAAATCCGTCCCCGGTCTTTTGCATGGCATTTGAAGTTACTGGATACATCCATCCAGCACCGCCTGTAGCGATAATCGTTGATTTAGCCTGGAATATGTGGAAGGATGAATCTTTCAATGATAATCCGCAGGCCCCCAAAACACCACCGTCATCATCATGGGTTATGAGGGTGGTAATTATCATTTCTTCAATGGTTTTGATACCCCGTCTTATTACCTCTTCCTTAAGGGCCATCATCATCTCATGACCGGTACGGTCCCCCTGAAAGCAGGTTCTCCTGAATGTTTGACCTCCGAATGGCCTTTGATTAAGTTCCCCTGATTCCTGACGGTCGAAGATGGCTCCGTACATTTCCAGTTCATTGAGTCTTTCTGGGGCCTCTTCCACCAGTATCTTAACCAGTTTCCTATCGTTTAAATATGCCCCTCCTTTGAGGGTGTCCTTAAAATGGGCTTCAACACTGTCCTTTGCATCTACATATCCAAATGCAGCATTGTATCCTCCTTCAGCCAGTGTTGTACATCCAGATTTAAATGACAATCCTTTAGAGATAATAGTAACATCTAATCCTTTTTTATTTGCCTCAATAGCTGCTCGGCATCCTGCTCCGCCTGAACCGATGACCAGAACATCGGTGTGGTGTATCTCTCTTTCCATAGATAAAAATTAATAAATCTAGTGATATTAATTTTACTATAGAAAATTCACTGGATGCACTGATTATCCACTAATTTAAATTATAAATAATTCAAAAAATAGAAATAAGTCAAAAAGAGTAGAAATAAACAGCTCCAAATCTTAGACTTAATAATATTGGTATAGATTTACATTTCGTATTGTTTTGGGGGCATTAATCTGGATAAAAAAGAAATTATAAAACAGGCCAAAAAGGATTTTGAAAAAGCCTGGGTTAAAACCGCTCTTACTTTAAAAAAGCCACACCATGATCATCAATATCCCAGGATCTATTTTAAAACTGGGAAATCCCATATGCTTTATAACACCATTTGGGAGTTAAGACAGGCCTATCTGAAGTTGGGATTCGATGAAGTTGTTAATCCCCTTTTTATAGAGGAGGACCAAATCTACAAACAGTTCGGACCAGAAGCACCCGCAGTGCTGGATCGGTGCTTCTATCTAGCCGGACTTCCACGACCAGATATCGGACTGGGATTAGATAAAATAGAAAGAATTGAGAATTTGGGTGTGGAACTAAATGAGGATAAAATCCAAAGTCTTAAGGAGGTCTTCCGGGGTTACAAAAAGGGAGATGTAAGTGGTGATGACCTGGTACAGGATATGGCATCAGCTTTAGAGGTTGATGATGAATCAAGCCTCCGCGTCCTGGAACGGGTTTTTCCAGAGTTAAAAGACCTCAAACCGCTCTCAAGCAACACCACACTCCGATCCCATATGACCTCTGGATGGTTCATCACCCTGAAATCCGTGAACCAGAAAAGACCTCTCCCAGTTAAATTATTTTCCATTGACCGATGCTTCAGGAGGGAGCAGAAGGAAGATGCCAGTCACCTAATGACTTATCATTCCGCCTCCTGTGTGTGGATGGATGATGAAATCAGTCTTGATGTGGGTATGGCTGTATCAGAAAATCTACTGGAACATTTTGGATTTGAAAAATTCAAATTCCTACCCGATGAAAAAAAATCCAAATACTACATCCCCAACACCCAGACCGAGGTGTACGGATATCATCCCAAACTTGATGACTGGGTAGAAGTTGCTACTTTTGGTCTTTACTCACCATTAGCCCTTTCTAAATATGGTATTGATAAAGAAGTGATGAACCTGGGTGTGGGCGCCGAAAGAATAGCCATGATACTGAACCAGGAAGAAGACATCCGTGCCATGGTTTACAGGGAAAGTTTTGGTAAATGGAGTTTAACTGACCGTGAAATAGTTGCCATGCTCAAAATAAATGAATATCCAGTAACAAATGAAGGTCAGGCATTGATGGATGAGATACTTCGAGTTTCCAGAGAACACGGTGATGATCCATCTCCATGCCAGTATACCATCTGGGATGGTGAATTTTTAGGCATGGACCTCGAGGTTAAGATTATTGAGCCCGAGGAGGGTACCAAACTTTTAGGACCAGCAGCCTGGAATCAGATCTATGTTAACCAGGGTAATATTGTTGGCATTCCCACCAGAAATGTGGCGAATATTCCACCAGAAGTTTTAGGAAAGGAATCAGATATAGTGAATCAGGAAAGCGCCATTCCCACTAACATAAATTATATGGATGGTGTGGCTGCCCAGGCAGCCTATCGAATAGAGGAAATGGTGGTCAAGGGAGAGAAGAGTCTGAAACTTCGAACAACAATTGCCCGTTATATATCTGATGTGAATGTGACCCTTAACAAGATCGGTCTGCATTACATCACCAGTACCAATAAGGTTATCGATGTAAGAGGCCCTATTTTCTGCACCATAACCTGTGAAATTAAAAATGAATAGGTTAATCTATCCTTACGATATAAATATCATCCTAAGTGATTTGCAAAATAAACTAGCAGATCAAATAATAAGAGAGGATGTAACTCGAAATTTAGAAACAGTTGCCGGAGTTGATGTTTCATTCTCATCTAACAGTAGCGCAGTTGCTGCAGCAGTTTCAATTGATCTTAATAGCTTAAATATAGTAGAACAGGCATTTCGTGAAGTTGAATTATATTTCCCCTATATCCCAGGATTGCTGGGATTTAGAGAAGCTGAAGCCATGGTATCTGTTTTATATGATCTGGAAGAAGGGTTTGATGCGGTCATGGTAAACGGTCATGGTATTCTGCATCCCCGTAGTTTTGGTCTGGCTTCTCAGGTTGGTCTGTTAATTGATAAGCCTACATTGGGCCTGGCAAAAAGTTTAACCTCCGGCATTTATATCCTTCAGGATGTCAGATTAAATGGAAAACTTATTAAACTGGTTTTCCATGGAGAAAGAGTTATTGGAGCATATTTAAATGGATATTATTTAAGTGTTGGTCATAAAATATCACTTAAAAGTGCAATTAAAATAGTAGAAAATACCAGTACCTACCGCACACCGGAACCGTTACGACAGGCACATATGCTGGCAACTGAGACCTTTAAAGAAATAATCAAAAAGAAATATGTTTAATAATAAAAATCTAAAATGAATTTGTAATTTCATAATACATACAAAGGGGTTTACCATGCAGATACCAGGATTTGTTATTTCAGGTACTAGAAAAGGAGGCTATTTCATATCCCAAAAATATTACAGTGAACATTTTAATGAGAAACTGGGTTTTAAGCCATTCCCCGGTACTTTGAATATCCAGATACGTGAGGAGAATCTGGCTCAAATCGCTTCCATACCAGAAGATGAGATAGGGATAATTGAAGGTAAGAACGAGTTTGGTGAGGTTAAATATATTAAGGCCGTTTTAAATGATGAGATAAGCGGTGCACTGGTTTTTCCAGTTAAAACCCAGCATCCTCAGGATATACTGGAATTTATTGCAAAAGATAACCTCAGAGAAAAGTTGAAACTGCAGGATGGTGAACTGGTGAACCTGGAAATCCGGGTTGTAGTTTGAAATGATAAAGTATTTTTATTATAAGTTAACGTAATAATTTCTACATCATATTTTATTTTATCAAACCATACCATAATAATAAACAACATAATCTTTAAATTGATTTTAAGTGATAGAAATGATAGACAAGGCAATCCAAGCATTTAAAAATGGAGAAATAGTTCTAATATTCGATGATGACAATCGGGAAAGAGAAACAGATATGATTGTAGCTGCAGAGCATATGACTCCGGAGCATTTGACCACTCTGAGAAATGATGCCGGAGGTCTTTTATGCGTGCCTTTATCAGCAGAAGTTTCAGATAAATTGGGTATTCCCTTCATGACTGATATAATGGAGGAAGCCAGCCATAAATATCCTGTGCTGGCCGAATTATCACCCACAGATATACCGTACGATGAGAAATCAGCCTTCAGCATCACCATCAACCACCGAAAAACATTCACTGGAATAACTGATAGTGATCGGGCCTGCACCATAAAAGAACTGGCATTACTCTGTAAAAGAGGAGAATACCAGGATTTAGGTAAGCAATTCAGATCTCCAGGCCATGTGACCCTGCTTAGGGCGGCGGATGGGCATGTTCTTAAAAGAAGAGGGCACACCGAACTGAGCATAGCCCTGGCAGAGATGGCGGGGACCATGCCGATAGCTGTATGCTGTGAAATGATGGATGATGAAAGCAAAGGATCCATGACTACAGATGATGTGGAAAAATATGCCCAGAAAAATAAACTGGTATTTCTAAGCGGAGCAGAAGTAGTGGAAGCCTATAAAGAATTTAAAAAATCAAATTAGATTTTTATAGAAATTCTATACTAATTTTAATTTACTTTTTAACCTTTTTCTTAAATTTTTAAATTTATTTTTATTCAATTTTCTTAAATTTTTATCCATGATTTTCTGGTAATCTCAGGTTCGAAAATAATAAAAACTTCTGTAAACATAATTTAAATGGGAGTTGGTTACAGCATGTTAGATCTGGGAATAATTGGTAAAGGAAGAACTGAAGATTATGATACTAAATTTTTAAATGAAATAGTTCCAGGAGAAGAGATATCTGGTGAAATATACATTGGAGAATTAAAAAGAATTACCAAGGAAAAAATAGATTCCTTCGAATTTTATGTTGTTTTAACTGATTCAGAAAACAAGATAAAATGGGTGGTTAAACTGGTAACCTCTTATTATCCAGATACAGGAAATATCTATGGTGAAAGAGGGGGAAGGGTTTATACCTTTATAGATACCCTTAACCATGTATTAAATAAAGAACCTGTCAATGAAAAGGCCAACTACTCAGTGAACTTCAAAACTTTCAGAAGATCAGTTAACGACAACATCTCCATGATTACTATAAAAGCCATCCATCCAACCAATCCAAATGCTAAATACGTTACACTTCAGGTGGTTTCAGCTCAACTTAAGGATGAGAAAGGAAGAAGATTGTACACCAGCTTGGATGATCTGGCCCATCAGAACCCGGTTATGCGCATCGCCTACACCAATCTACGTGAAGAAGGAAAGGACATCACAGCACCAAATTTGGCATTTGAATTGAAATCCATGAAGGACCGGGAAGAAATAAATGAAAATGAATTTAAATCCGCGTTACAGAGATTAGATGAAGTAGGAAAACATTGAGTCACCCTTTAATAAAATTTAAGGTAATCCATTTATTCATTGTAATAAGTTTTATAATGTATATCTGAATCATTGGGGCCAAATAATAAAGTTATGAATAATTTTCAATCCTTTTTATATCATATTTATTTAAAAAATGAATTTTGATTATAAGTTTTTACTTAAACTTTTCTAATATCTCTTCATAGTCCATATACCCCTTGAATTCTGGTTTCTGAGCAAGTGCTCTGATTTTTTCTGCGTCAGTATAATTTTCAATGGTGGTAAGGGCATGCAGACAGAACTCCTCCAACTTCAACTCCACCTCAGGTATGTTTCCCCGCTCGTTTAATTTGATTTTGGGGATTGATTCTACATATTCCACTTCTGTATTTTGTTGAATATATTTAAGAGCGTTTTCAGCTATTTTCTCATCATACACTTTGTTCAAGATAACGCCTTTAACTGACACTCCCAATTTATTTAACATCCGGGCGTGGCTTACCAGATCCAGGGCTGCTGTTTCTATACCTCCCTTATTGGAGGGGGATACAAGTATAACTGGTATATTTCCTGCTTTAGCTATTTCAATAGAGGAATAGGGAATTTTTTCATTCAACAATCCGGTGAATACACTCATAACACCTTCAACAATCACCAGATCATATTGTTTGTATTTCAAGTCTTTTAATACTTCTTCCAGGTCTTTCCAGCCCAGATGGCCGATTTTTATGGACGAAAATTCCTCCATATTCTCTTTATTTAGATAGAGAGACGGGACAATATCCCGTACATCCGGCCCCACCTTTAAAACACCTATCTTATAACCTTTTTGTCGTAAAGTCCCCACTATACCTGTGGTGAGGAAGGTTTTCCCTGAGTCAGAGCCTGTGCTGCCCATCATTATCATGGGAGGGTAATCTGATATATGAGCAAGATTATCCCCTCCAGCTATGGTTTCAGGTATTGAGTTGATTTTATCAGCGAAGATATTGG
>JAJRAE010000152.1 GCA_028682985.1 Methanobacterium sp. | reverse complement strand
GTGTCCGCAGCCGTCAATAATTTCACCAGCGAAATATAAATCAGGCACCAGTCGTGATTCCATTGTTTTTGGGTTAATTTCTTTTTGGGAAACTCCACCGCAGGTAATCATTGCTTTATCTAATGGTAGATGGCCGTTAATTGTTAATGGTAGGGATTTTAATATCTTAATAAACTGTTTGCGTTCCTTTTTGGTTATCTGATTCAGTTTTCTATCAGGATCTAAGGACATACTGGTTAAAATAGGTTCCACCATTTTTTTGGGAAGGTATGTTTTAAAATAGTTCTTCAAATTTTTCTTACTACTTTTGGAGAAATCATCTATTAAATTCTCTTCCAGTTCTTTTTCATAGATATCCGGTGTGAAATCAACATACAACTTTAAATCGCCCTGGGTTTTTAATATCTTTACTACTTCATGACTCACATCCAGCACTGCTGGGCCGGAAAGACCGAAATGAGTGAAGAGAACACCTCCTCTTTTTAGGGGTTTAATTCTCCCACCAATTTGTACACTTAAGCCGACATCATCAAGAGTTATTCCCTTTAGATCATGAGCCCAGCCCTCCTTTAAAGTGAGAGGAACTTCGCCGGGTTGAAGATCTGTTATTTTATGACCTAATTTTTCGGCTATTTTGAAGCCGTCCCCAGTTGAACCGGTAGATCTGTAAGATGCGCCGCCGGTAGCCATTATTGTACTATAGCTGGTTAATACGTCATCTTTATGTGATGTTAATTTGAATATTTTGGAATGTTTGTACAAGTGTTGCACATGGAAATTGTGAATTATTTTGATTTGGAGCTCTTCAATGGCTTTATTTAAGACATGAAGCACGGATTCTGCCTTATCAGTCACAGGGAAAACTCTTCCATCCTCTTCTTCTTTAAATTCCAGACCATATTCTTGGAAGAATTTCAGTAAATCAGCACTGTTGAAGGTTTGAAATGCATCCCTATAAAAGAAACCTTCTCTACCAAATTTATCCATGAAAACATCTAAATTTGAGGAATTTGTAAGATTGCAGCGGCCATTTCCAGTTAATAGTAATTTGCGACCGATTTTATCATTTTTATCTAGTATTATAACTTTTTTACCATGCATGGCCCCCTGGATAGCGGCCATACATCCAGCCGGGCCCCCGCCAACCACTGCAATATCGTAGATTTCCATAAAATAATTCTAATTTTTAAATTAAATTAATCTTGTTATTTAAAAAAAATAGATAAGAAAGTAAATATTCTAAATATTACTTAACTCATGACCCTTAGACCGGATCTTAAAGGGTATTTCCCGGTAGAGGCCCTTTAGATCTTCCCGGAGTAGTTCCAGTGATTCTGGTTCTGGTGAAAATAGGAGAACTCCTCCCCCTCCTCCTGCGCCCAGTGGAAATGCGGTGCATTTATAGGTTTTGGCTCTTTCCAGCAGTTCTCTACTGTTTTCCATGTATCCTTCGCACAGTTTGGTGCGTATCTTGCGGTATTCTTCTATCGCCTCCAGTACATGATCCCATTTTTTGAGTCTAAGACCTTCCCGGAAATCGTAAGCCACTTTCATCTTTTTGGAGTGTAGTTTATAGCCTACCTCGGTTAAAAGAGCGTTTCTCCAGGTCAAATTAACCTCAGAGCTAAGTCTGGGATGGCCTGAATGGAATATGGCGGTTCTACCCTCCAGCAACCTGTAATCTTCAGGTGGTAGTAATTCGAAACGGACAGATTCTCCGTAACCGGTGCTGGGATAGCCCGGTTTTCCCCAAGGGAACCAAACATAGTCAGTGACTCCACCGAATATAACATTGGACTGTTCCTGGGTTCCTGTTATGCTAACTCCAAAGCCCTGTTCAATGCGGGATGCCAGGGAGATTAGCTGAATCTTACTGAAGGGCCGTCCTGCTAATTCATTGGCCAGTATGCAAACTCCTATGGTGGCAGTTGATGAGCCTCCTAGACCAGATGATTGAATGCCTTCTCGGAGGTTCTTTAAGACAAACATAACTCCCTTGATGTTAAATATTTCCATAATTTTAAGCAGCCAGTTCTGGCTGACCGGTATAACATCACCAGGGGCGGCTATAACTTCTGTTTTGTATTCCACTGATTTTACCCCTATCAGGTCGGGGTCAAAGGGGTGGGCTTCAATTTTTGTCCCGGTATCTATAGTTATACCCACTGTGCGGGGTAATTTCATAGTCCATCTGCCTGATGGATCTTTATCCGGCGTCCATATATGGGGCTCTTCTATGTGGGTGGGGTCTGGTATATTTGTATCCGGGATTCTCCAGAAAGTCTCCTGAAATTCACTCAAGTCTAGACTGGAACCCGGTCCATCTATACGGTTGTAGGCAATGACTTTGGGTAAGTCCTTCTCTTTTTCTGCGATTTTCAGGTAATCATGAAGCTGAATTGACATGTCTATAATTCCTTAAAATGAAGTATTAATTCATCTCTATTCCTTCTTTTGAATCAGGAGACAGGTTCTGTTTTTCAATCAGCACTGCTTCTATATCATCTAACTGGCTGGAGGTCCACCTGTTCAAGTCATTTGCTTTTAGGGCAGATATGGCGTTTTTCTGAAGCTCTTCTTTGGTTTTATCATCCATTAGTAAGGCCATGTCCAGGGATTCGGCTGTTTGTCTAAGATCGTAGGGATTTATGCAGATGGCACCTTCTTTTAATTCCTCATAGCAGCCTGCTCCAGTTGAAAGAACCAGTACACCTTTATTTTCGTTGATTGCACTTCCTTCCTTGGCTACGATATTCATACCGTCCAGTATGGGGTTGACCAGAAGTACGTCGTATCTTTTTAGTAGGGCGATTACCAGGTCATAGTCTCCCCGGCAGATGTATTTGATTGGCTCCCAATTGGGGGTTGCGTATTTATTGTTTATTTCCTTAACTAGGTCCCTTATATTGTCAGTGTATTCTCGGTAGATTTTAATGTCCTGTCTGGAGGGCATTAGGGTGGCTACGAATTTAACTTTCTCTCTCCATTCGGGATATTTTTCCAGGAACATATCGTAGGCCTGGAATCCTCTGATTATATTTTTTGAGAGGTCTGCCCGGTCGGTTCGGTAGATGAGTTTGCAGTCTCCTATTATTTCATCCACTTCATCCTTTTTGGCCAGAACTTGGGGGCTTTTGGCCTGATTTTTTATTGTTTCCTGGTCTATACTGATGGGGTATGTCCGTACGTGGCAGACATGTCCCTGGTAAAGGATATTTCCTCCCATAATGTCCACGTTTGCATCGGGTAGGATGAGTTTAACGGTTTGCAGGAAGTTGTTCATATAGCGGGGGATGTGGAAGCCCAGAACATTATTGGTGAGTATGCTTCCCAGTATTTCTTTCTGCATATGATTGGGCAGTTGCTGGAAGATTTCGGGTGAAGGGAAAGGTATATGGACAAACTGGCTCATCAGTACATCAGGGTGTTCCTTACGGATCATCTCAGGCACCAGGTAGATATGGTAGTCTTGCAGCATAACTATGGGTGTTTTCTCTGACTTTTGAATATCTTTTATTATGGCCTGGGCAAACATGGAGTTTACATGTTTGTAGGAGTCCCAGGCCTGGTGTAGTTCATCATCGGCGCATGGTGAGTAGGGAGGGTTCCACATGGAATGGTGTATGAACCATAACAGTGGATTGGCAAATTTCCCATTGAACCGATTGTAATCTTCTTCTTCTGTTTTAACAAATTGAACATAATATTCAGGGTTATCCAAAGGTACGGGTACTTTATCTTCATATTTAGTGTTCATGTAGTGGTCATATTCGCCTATGGCTGATGAGACCCAGGTTCCGTGGGTCTGCACCAGGAAGGGTATCATGGACCCTACTATACCCCCAGCACCTCTGATTAATTCAATTTCTCCTTCTTCATTCTTTTTAAAAACCACAGGCCCCCGGTTGGAGGATACAATTATTTCTTTATCAATTAAAAATTCTGAACTCATTTAACTTTCTCCCGTCTATTAGTGGATATTTATTTATAGATGCCATTTTAGTGGGAGTATAAATTAAAAACGATGCAAAGATATTTTTTATTAAGAACATCAAAGATAACCCCTCCAAATTGGCACAAATAATTATCCCTTCTTTTTATAAATAGTGGTTCGATCATCCTCTATTTAAACATTTATATGTTAATAATAATTTAAACATTGTGATATCTGATTCGATGAATTCTTTTAGAATTTGAAATAAAGGAGCTAAACCAGGTTTTTACTTTAAATTTTTCTACTGTAGAAAAATCTTTTTAAAAAAATTGATAATATTTATTTCAAAATGACTGCGGTTCCAGTGGCGGTGACAATGGTGGCGCTGCCCTGCAGACCACCCACTGATACATAGTCAATTAAAATTTCAACCACAGTAGTAGCACCTAATGATTCAGCATTCTTAAGCATGCGGGCTACAGCTTGTTCCCGTGCGTCAATCAGGTTAAGATCCTCAAGTTCAAGTGGTTGAACCATCTTCAGGATCTTGTTTAAAACACCCTGAGACTCTTTTTCTTCAGCAATTGCTTCCCCAGTCACCATACCAACATAGTCACTGATATTCTCTCCCTCTAAATCAGGTGTAGATACCAATGGTTCTGTTAATCCTTCGAAGATTATCTCTTCGCCTCTAACCAATTCTCGGTCTTCCTTTTTCTTTGCTCTTCCTGCTATTCTGGATGGAAGACTGATTAGCCTTACAAAAATACCCACTATTACCACAAACAGGATATAATTAACTAGTATGGGGAATGCAGCCTGAATAGTTAATCCAATGGCTATTAATGTAATTAAACTCAATGAAGCGGGCTCTTTAGTTGGATCAACGAAAGTTCCGGGTAAAAACCAACCGTAAATATTGATTAGAATAAATGTTAAAAGAGCGCTAATCGCGCCTGTACTTTTACCATATTTCCTACGTGCGATTATCGTTTCAACTAAACCTGCCAACAATGGAGAGACAATATACATTATGTTGAAACCAAAAATTACAAGATGCCAGATAATACAGAGGTAGGCCGAGAAAAAACCAACTAAAAACCCTATAGTAATCGCAGCTAATGCCCAGCGTTTTTCAAAGAAATAATTATTTTTTATTGATGACAAATAAATTTCTCCTAAGAAATTTAGAATCTTATCAATCCTTATAAGAAACAGCAGTGCCAATCACAGTTACCATAATTGTGTTACCCATCGTTCCTCCAAGGTTATGGTAGGCCACACGGGTCCCGATAATTGCATTCGCTCCTTTTTCT
>JAJRAE010000188.1 GCA_028682985.1 Methanobacterium sp. | reverse complement strand
TCCACCTGATTATCTTATTAACTTCTCCACCACTCGGTCGCTTATAAGGATAGTGCTGGAAATCAGTATTATAATAATCCAGTCAAATCCAGATAGTGCAGTGGTCCTGAATACTCCCTGAAGGAAAGGCAGATATATCACGCCTAACTGGAGTAGTAAAGATGCCCCTACCGCCAGGAAGAGGAATTTATTGGAAAATCCTTGTTCGGATCGGCAGTTGAACACGTTAAATATCTGATACATTACAAATACTGTGAATGCCATTGACGTGGCTTTAATGATGTCTGTATTGTGGGTTAAGAGATAGTAATATAAAGCTAATGTCCCCACAGTCATTACCACCCCAGCTATTATGATTTTGATTAGGTTTTTCCGGGGTATGATCTCTTCCTTGAGTGGTGGTCTTTCCATCACCCCTTTTTCTGGAGGCTCCACACCCAGTGACTGTGCTGGCGGCCCGTCCATTATTATGTTTATCCACAGCACCTGTATGGGGTTGAAGGGTACTGGTAATCCCATTATAGAAGATGAAGTTATGGTCAAAATTGCTCCGATGTTAGTGGACAGCTGGAAACGTACAAAACGGCGTATGTTGTCAAATATGGTTCGTCCTTCACGCACCGCACGGACTATGGTTGCGAAGTTATCATCCTGCAATAGCATATCAGCTGATTCCTTAGCAACATCAGTTCCGCTTCCCATGGCCACACCTATAGCCGCTCTTTTAAGTGCTGGTGCATCGTTTACTCCATCCCCCGTCATGGATGCCACGTGACCCTTCTTTTTCAAGGCTTCCACTATACGCACTTTCTGTTCTGGGAATACCCTAGCGTAAACCCGGACATCATCCACCATATCCAGAAATTCCTGGTCGTTGAGCTTATCCAGATCAGATCCAGTAAGCGCCATAACTTCACGACCATCAGTTATACCTATTTCCCTGGCTATGGCCACCGCCGTGTCTTTATGATCCCCGGTTATCATAACCACTTTTATTCCTGCCTTTTTGGCAGTTGCAATGGCCTTTCTGGCTTCATCCCTTGGAGGGTCCATCATACCCACCAGACCAGCGAATATTAGCCCTTTTTCCAGTTCTTCCTTATCTTCAAGGCCCTCATCAGGATTTAATTTACGGTAGGCAAATCCAAGTACCCTTAATGCATTCCCAGTCATTTCCTTAAGGTCAGCCATTACCTTATCAATATCTTCTACTTGTAATGCACAGACAGAGTCTTCACCTTCGATCTGGGAACATTTCTGTAAGAGTACTTCAGGGGCTCCTTTAACCAGAACATATCGGTCGCCATCAAACTGATTTACAGTGGTCATCCTCTTCCGGGTACTGTCCAGAGGTATTTCCAGTAATCTAGGATACTTTTTTTCAAGCTCTCTCCTGTGGTATCCATTGGCATCTGCATAAAGGAGCAGCGCTGCATCTGTAGGATCACCCAACACCTTTTCATTGGATTGGGTGGCGTTGTTACAGAGGGCAGAGATAGTGTTCACCATCTTTGAATCCTGTACCCTGGTATCACGTACAGTCATCTGATTAAGAGTTAAAGTCCCGGTTTTATCAGTACAGATCACATTACATGACCCTAAAGTCTCCACTGCCAGTAATTTACGTACAATTGCATTGCTTCTGGCCATTCTCTGCATACCCAGGGCTAGTGTTAGTGTTAATATAGCAGGAAGACCCTCTGGAATGGCAGCAACTGCGAGGGATACTGCTGTCAAGAAATTATCAACTATTGGTATTCCCTGCAAATAACCGATTGCAAATACTATAGAACATACAAATATTGCCAATATTCCTAAATTTCTTCCAAGTCGGCTTATTTTCAACTGAAGGGGTGTATCTTCCTCTTCAACCTGGATCATCTCAGCGATTTTACCTATCTCTGTGCCCATTCCGATTTCAACAACCACTCCTTTCCCCCGGCCCGATGCTACATCTGTTTCCATAAACGCCATGTTGTCGGCATCATGATCATCTGAAACTATAACGTCGGTGTGTTTTTCGACAGAGAGTGATTCTCCGGTAAGTGCTGATTCATCTATAAGGAGGTCGTTGCTTTCTATTATTCGAAGATCTGCTGGTACGTTGTCTCCTTCCTCTAAAAGCACTATATCTCCCAGGGTGAGTTCTCCAGCAGTTATCTTCGTTTCCAGTCCGTCCCGCATAACCACTGCTTCACTGGATATTAGTCCTTTGAGTTTTTCCATGGCCTTTTCAGCACGATATTCCTGGATAAACCCTACTATGGCATTTATCAACACCACTATTATTATTACAATTGCGTCCAGAGCGTCCCCGACTAAGTAAGCCGCAATGGCAGCTATAATAAGGATCACGATGAGTATATCAACGAATTGACCTAAAAAAATTCTTAAAGGTCCGGCCTTCTTTTCTTCCACCAGCTCATTCTTACCATATTTTAACAGATTTTCCTGAGCTTCCTGAGTGGTTAACCCGTTTATATTTGAATTGAGATCTTTCAGTGTTTCTTCTGTTGATAATTTCTTCCATTTCATGATGTAAGCACCTGAACTTATAATATTTAAAATAAAAGTATTTATTTTAAGGGATGAATTTGTAAAAAACTGCTTTTTTATGATTAATTAAAGTAAAACGTTCATTAGAATTTATACTATCTGTGGACAGTGGTTTTATAATTAAATCCGATCCTACTTCCTGAGCCACCTTCAACAGACAGGGGTGTAACTCTTCGGGAGGTCGTATTGAATAGATCAGTTGCGCACCCTTATATATTTTTAAGTCAGGATGGCAAATATCATCTTGGATGATATCATGTGAAGGTATAACATCTGTCATGATAATATTTATCTTTAGATGTTCCTTCAGATTCTTGGCTACAACTGGAAACTTACCCACACCTACTTCCACTATCTTTGGGGCATGACTGTAATTTCTCCCAATAAAATCTGAAATACTGTCCCACATTTTAAACAACATCCGGATATTATATGATAATAAGAGAATTCAGAAGACCAGATATTAATAGAGTTCTGGAAATTGAAGTAGCATCCTTTAAAGATCCATATCCTGTGAATATATTGATTGATATTTACAATCTTGGAGCTGGATTTCTTGTTGCAGAATATGATAATATCATAGTGGGATATATTATATTTTGGATCAGATTTGAAGATGAGGGACATATCATATCCATTGCAGTGGATGATTATTACCAGAGAAAAGCAGTAGGATCCCAATTGGTGGCCGCTGCATTAAAAATTTTTAAACAATATAATATTGATATAATAAGGTTAGAAGTGAGAACAAGCAATAAAGGAGCTATAAAATTTTATAAATCCCAAGGTTTTACCGAGAGAGAAGTAGTTAAGAATTATTACGAGGACCTCGAAGATGCAGTATTGATGGATATGGATTTAAAGGAATAGATCCAAAAAAATCATGAAGGAACATGAAAATTATCTAATTTTTTATAAAATTAAATTTCAAACTTTCCAATAATACAAGGTGAAAAATAAATGCCAGACGAAGCAAAATTAGCCCTACAAGATGGGACCATATATAAAGGGGAAGTATTTGGTTTCCAGACAATTAAAAAAGGAGAAGTAGTATTTGCCACTGGAATGACCGGATATGTAGAATCATTAACCGACCCCTCCTATAAAGGTCAAATCCTGATGTCCACTTATCCCTTACAGGGTAACTATGGGATTTCAAGGGAATGGTTCCAGTCTGAGGGCATAAAGGCCGAAGGATTCATAGTAAGAGAACAGAATCCCCATCCATCTCACAGTAAATCAGAACTTAATCTTTCTGAATTTCTAGAAGAAAACCAAATACCGGGGATATCAGGCATCGACACCAGATCTTTAACACTTAAAATTCGAGAGCATGGGACTATGAAGGGTGTTCTTGCTACTAAAGAAATCGATGACCAGGAAATACTTAAAATGGCCCGGGAACAACCAGAAATAGGAGAACTGGATCTGGTGGACCAGGTCTGTGTAAAGGAACCTAGAATTTATGGGGAAGAATTCAAAAATCAGGCGGTAATATTGGACTGCGGTATTAAAAATAACAGCATAAATGCCCTCTTGAAAAGGGAAGTTGGAATAGTGGTTCTGCCTTATAAAACCCCTGCAGAGGAAATTCTTGATTATAGCCCCCAGGCCATGCTGGTTTCCAGTGGACCTGGAGATCCCACCCGTGTTAAAAAAGCAGCTCAAAATGTAGTGAGCCTTAAAGAAAAATTACCCATCTTTGGCATATGCCTGGGACAGCAGATAATCGGGCTCGCCTTCAACGCCAAGATCTATAAAATGAAATTCGGTCATCGAGGTATAAATCAACCCGTAAAGGATTTAACCACTGGTAAAGTTTGTATAACCTCCCAAAACCATGGATTTACTGTTGACCCTCAGTCCATCGAGGATACACCTTTAAAGATGAATCAGATTAATCTAAATGACGGAACACCTGAAGGGCTGGAACATGAGGAACTGCCCATATCCAGTGTGCAGTACCACCCTGAAGCAGGCCCCGGCCCCCATGATACTGATTACTACTTTGATAATTTTTTAGAATCCCTAAAAAAGTATTAGCACCTAACGAATCATTTGTAAATGTTACAATCATCAAAAATAAAGAGGATTAACAATGCCCCGTGATGCAGATATTAAAAAAGTTCTAATCATTGGCTCAGGACCCATACAGATTGGTCAGGCCGCTGAATTTGATTACTCAGGTTCACAAGCATGTAAATCATTAATGCAAGAAGGGATTGAAACTGTTCTGGTTAACAGCAATCCAGCAACCATCCAGACCGATATTGATATGGCAGATCGGGTTTATGTTGAACCATTAACCCCCGAAATTGTTGCCAAGATAATTGAAAAAGAAAAACCAGACGCCATACTACCCACCATGGGAGGTCAGACTGGCCTGAATGTGGCCACTGGACTGGAAAAAATCGGAGCCCTGAAAGGAATTAAAGTTATTGGTTCATCTGTGGAGACCATTCGTAATGTGGAAGACAGGGACCTCTTCGGAAGTTTCATGGACAAACTCAACGAACCAGTCCCTAAAAATCGGGCAGTTATCTCCTTGGATGAAGCTTTGGAAGCTGTGGAAGAAATTAGTTACCCCATAATAGTTCGCCCCGCCTTCACATTGGGAGGTACCGGAGGAGGAGTAGCCCATAACCAAGAAGAACTTAATGAAGTAGTTACCCGTGGTCTGGATATGAGTTTCATCAACCAGGTACTCATTGATGAATCCGTAATGGGATGGAAGGAATTTGAATACGAGGTAATGAGAGATAAGAACGACACCTGCATCATAGTTTGTAACATGGAAAACCTGGATCCCATGGGTATACATACAGGAGAAAGTATTGTAGTTGCGCCCTCCCAGACATTATCTGACCGAGACAATCAGATACTCAGAGATGCCTCCATCAAAATAATAAGAGCCCTTCAGATACAGGGGGGTTGTAATATCCAGTTTGCAGTTCACCCAGAAACCGGTGAATATAAAGTTATAGAGGTTAACCCCCGGGTAAGCCGGAGCAGTGCTCTGGCCTCCAAGGCCACCGGATATCCTATAGCCAAGATATCTGCCAAGATAGCAGTGGGAATGACCCTCGATGAGATACGTAACGATATTACCAAGGAAACTCCTGCCTCTTTTGAACCGTCACTTGATTATGTGGTGGCTAAAATACCCCGCTGGCCCTTTGATAAATTCAAAGGCATAGACAAGCAGATAGGTGTTCAGATGAAATCCACTGGGGAGGTAATGTCCATAGGCCGCACCTTGGAAGAATCACTGCATAAAGCCATTAGATCACTGGACATAGGTAGATACGGATTTGATGAAGTACAGTATACTGAAAAAAATTTGGAGGAAGCCACTGATAATCGATTGTTCCAGGTATACACTGCTTTAAAGTCAGGCGTCACTGTAAAAGAAATACAGGACATAACCCAGATAGATCCTTTCTTCCTTTATAAAATAGTTAATATTATAAATTTTGAAAGGGAAATCCAAGAAAAAAATCTCTTAGACAATGATATTTTAAGAAAGGCTAAGAGAATAGGCTTCTCTGATCATAAACTAGCCGAATTAACTGGATTATCTGAAACAATTATTAGTAAAACCAGAATTGAAAATGGCATCATACCCACCTATAAGATGGTGGACACCTGTGCCGCGGAGTTCGAAGCAAAAACACCCTACTACTATGGAACTTATGAATACGAGGATGAAGTAACTGTTTCCGATAAGAAAAAGGTTATAATTATAGGGGCCGGGCCGATAAGAATAGGTCAGGGTATAGAATTTGATTATTGTTGCGTACATGCAGCTATGGCGCTTAAAGATGAAGGTATTGAAACAATTATTATAAATAATAATCCAGAGACGGTTAGTACTGATTACGACATCTCCAGCAAATTATACTTTGAACCGCTCACCCTGGAGGATGTGATGGGTATAATTAACAAGGAAAAACCTGAAGGGGTTGTGGTGCAGTTCGGAGGTCAGACCTCCATCAATCTGGCTGTGCCCCTGGCTAATGCTGGAGTTAAAATACTGGGCACCCCACATGAAAGTATTGACCGGGTGGAAGACCGGGAAAGATTCGCCCGTGTGCTGAATCGTCTGAAAATCCCCCAGGCCGATTATGGTATTACCTATTCATTTGAAGACGCCAGAAAAGTGGCGGAAAGAATTGGCTTCCCCGTTTTAGTAAGGCCATCATACGTTCTGGGCG
>JAJRAE010000148.1 GCA_028682985.1 Methanobacterium sp. | reverse complement strand
GGTAGGGGTCGTGTCTCACATCACCCAGCAGTGCACCGGCGTGTGCACCGGTGGCTTCTACAAATGGTGCTGTTTTGTGATTATCATTATTTATTAGTAGTTTTGGTACCATTACTGATGTTCGGGGTTTCATCTGCTGCAGGGCCAGGAATACTATTCCAGCGGCGATTATAGCTGCTAGGAATTGCTGCAGTACAAATCCTGCTATGAGGATAAATGCGATGATGACCATCATCAGCATGTTCTTTCTTTCTTCCTGTCCTTTGGCCTTAACCTTATAATTGGTTACCACCTTTTTACCCTCTCCTGAGGGCATAGCACCGATTAGAGGATTATGATTGTCTTCTACATTAGGATAAACCAGCACATCCTGTAATTCTTCCGGTGGTAGGAGTTCGGCCATTCCCTTTGCAAGCATAGACTTCCCTATTCCGGGTTCACCTATTAACAGGACATTTCTTCTCTGTTTAGCGGCCTTTTTTACGGTTTCTACCGCCTCTTCCTGTCCTATTATCTGGTCTATTATCCTTTCGGGGACTTCTATTTCCCCAGAGTCCTTATATGATCTCTTGCTGAGAGTGTTTTTTAACGAATTAGTTGTGTTTGTGTTTAAATTTGCCATTTACTATGACAACCTCCTTCATTTTACACAAAATTAAAAAATCAACGTGTTTAATAATAAAAAAATTTTTATAACTATTGCTTATTAGTGATCTTAATATATGAATATTTGCTTTTTGTAACTTTTTATTAAACTAACAACTGATATTTATATATTGCTGTTATGTTTCTTATATGCATTTCATAAATAATATAATATTGGTAAACTCTTTAGGTTATTGTAAAAATAATTTAGTTAAATTACATTAAAAATAATAGGAGATGTACATTCCAATGACGTGTATCATGGTCCAGGGGACCTCTTCAAATGCGGGGAAAAGTGTGGTGGTTGCTGCATTGTGCAGAATATTTTCTAAGAGAGGATATCAGGTGGTTCCATTTAAATCTCAGAATATGTCTTTGAACTCTTTCACCACCAGTGAAAATAGAGAGATTGCTATGGCCCAGGTTCTTCAGGCTGAAGCAGCTGGTTTAGACCCCTCATATCACATGAATCCCATTTTATTAAAGCCAAAGGAAGATTTCATCTCACAGGTTATTGTTCACGGTAAACCAGCCGGTGATATGAACTTCTATTATTATCAGAATAATTTCCGTGATAAAGCTTTAAAGGCCATAAAATCATCCCTTGACTTTTTGAAAGACAAATACGATATCATAGTTATAGAAGGTGCTGGTTCACCCGCTGAGATTAACATGCTCGACGTGGACATGGCCAATATGAAGATAGCACAGATGGCGGATGCTGATGTACTTCTGGTGGCTGATATCGACCGGGGCGGGGTTTTTGCATCCATTGCCGGCACTTTTGCCCTTCTTCCTGAGGAGGATCGGGAACGGATTAAAGGCGTGATAATAAATAAATTCCGGGGTAATCTGGACATATTGATGCCTGGTATCCAGCAAATAGAAGAAATTATTGGTGTACCGGTTCTAGGTGTTCTCCCCTATGATGAAAGCTTAAAACTCCCCGAGGAGGATTCCGCATCCCTTTCAGAGCATAAATTCAGCCGGGATGAGAAGTTGAATGTGGGGGTATTGCGATTTCCCAGGATCGCTAATTTCACAGACATAGATCCACTTGAATATGAACCAGATCTTGGTATTAAATTAATTGAGCTGGGGAGCAATATTGGAGATGTGGATGCTCTGATTCTTCCCGGCACCCGTAACACCATCAGTGATATGGTGGCCATAAATGAAGCGGGATTTGTGGATGATATCCGGGATATATCCCGTTCCATTCCAGTTATAGGCCTTTGTGGAGGTTATCAGATGCTGGGAAATAGGATTTTAGATGAGTCATTTAAGGAGTCCAAATATGGTTCAGTCGATGGTTTGGGATTGCTGGGTATTGAAACCAGTTTTGGTAAAGTTGATAAAATAATTACCCAGAGCGAAGCAGAATCTGTAGGTGATGGAATTTTCCAGGATTTTAAGGGAACAACGGTAAAGGGCTATGAGTTACATGAAGGCACCACCATCCTTAAAAATGCCAAACCCCTCTTCAGAATCATTAAAGGCTGTGGAAACTATCCCGGATCAGGTTTTGACGGCGCTGTTGATGGTAAAGTAGCTGGAACCTACTTCCACGGGGTTTTTCATAACTTCCTTTTCAGAAGATATTTCACAGATTATTTAAGGAGAACTAATGGTCTGGAGGAATTGGGATATGTTAAGGATGATTTTGAAGACCTGAAAAGATTCTCTATAGACAGACTGGCCGACATATTTGAAGAAAATATCCAGATGGAGTTTATTGATGGTTTGATTGAAAAATAGTTGATAATTTAATGGTAATTTCTATAAGAAGTTAATAAGTTTTTTATTTTTTAAAATTAATTTAATTAGATTTTTTATTATAGTAAATCAGCTAATAAAAAAACAGTTATGGTTAATTTTTACATCTTGGTGAACCGTTTCATTATGTCCTTGGCATATTTGGTTTTAACCAGGACTGAAACTTTCATATCCTTTTCTAGCACCATTTCCGGTTTGGGAATGGTTATATTTCCATTTTTATAAACCGCCACTATTATGAAGTTCTCATTGGGACTGATATCCCCTACCTTCTTCCCAATCACACTCTTGTTTTCCAGGGCAATGTCCAGTAGCTCGGCATCTCCCTTACCCAGAACCACCAGATCTGCTATCTTAGGTCTTATGATTAGTTTTTCCAGGTAGCTTGCTGCTGTTAATTCCGGACTTATGACTGAATCAACTCCAATTTTCTTAAATGCCTGTGCGTGGCTGGGATCACTTACCCTGGCTATGATCTTATCCACCTGATATTCCCTCACTAGAACACAGGCAAGCAGGTTGGTCTCATCATTTCCGGTAGCAGCTACAAAAACATCGGCATCCTTTAAACTGGCTTCTTCCAGTGTCTTAGTATCTGTTCCATTACCGCAGATTACCAGAGCATCCAGCTCAGAAGCCGCGTTGGTGCATAAATTATTATCACTTTCAATTAGGGTCACATCATGTCCATCTGATATTAGAAATGATGCCAGGTTTAAACCGACTCTTCCGCCGCCTAGGACTACTACGTACAT
>JAJRAE010000072.1 GCA_028682985.1 Methanobacterium sp. | reverse complement strand
ATTCCAGGTGTATAGCGCCGGTTTTACAGGCAGAAACACAGGCACCACATTGTCTGCATAATTTAACATTGATGTTAGGTACGTTTTCTCTGATGGGCTCAGACATGGTGGTCTTCATTTTGATAGCGTTATAAGGACATGCTTCCCTACACAGGACGCATCCTACACATTTATCATCTATTCCAATGTGATTATCTGGAGGTATTTCATGCAAAGCATTCACTGGACATGACATAAGGCATGGTCTATCTGTGCACTGTTCACATTTACTGGTATCGACTTCGTAATCCACTTCCACCTCTCTAAGCGGTTTATTCACTTTTTTTGAAGCCTTGTTAGTTGCACTTTCTGTTTCCAATGTTAATCAACTCCTTATTGGTAACTGGGATGGTTTAAGGGTTATCTGGATTACGCCATCCTTGAGTGAAGTGTCAGATAAAAGGAATCTTGCCACATATAATCCTGCAACACCAAATGGGCAGGTCTGATAACATATACTGCATTTTAGACATTTATCCGGATTTCTCTGAACACCCTTTTCTTTATCATAAGTTATAGCACCGGACGGACATTCGCTGGTGCATAATCGGCAGTTGGTACATTTTTCATCATCCCAGGTGAGTATTCTCATCTTCAGACGGTCGGTTATCTTTTCAATGCTATCTCTGATTAACTCATCATTGGGAATGATTTCCCTTGCCTTTTTAACAAGATCATCAATGGGATAATCAATTTTATACACTTCTTCAGGTGCTAGTTTCTTAATTTTATCCTGATCAGCTTCTATCCTGGCTTCCAGGGTGTCCACCACCATGTTGATGATTTCTTTCTGTTCTTCCACATTGTTGATGTATATGCCCTTTACAGCTCCTTTAACCGGACAGTTTTTAATACACTCCCCGCAGCCGATGCACTTAGACTGGTCTATCACCATTTTTTTATCCACTTCAGAGATGGCCCCTGCTACTTCGCTGCATGCTTTTAAACATTTCTTACAGCGTATGCAGAGGTAATCATCAATAACAAACATCTTATCCACCGGAAGGATGGTGAACTCCTCCCTGATGAGATGGTTCTCTCCGCAGAGTAGTGTTTTAGGATCAGTGGGACATACTTCTGCACAGAACCCACATCTGATGCAGCCCCGGTTGTTGATAACAGGGTAGGTTATGCCATCTTCGTGGGCGCTGTCACTAGTTCTAACCAGTTTGATGGCCATAGGCGCCGGACATGCTGCCGTGCAGGCACCGCAGGCTATGCAATACTCTTTTCTGACCTCTGGGAAGTCTCGGAATCTGGAGGGTACTTCCATTATCTCAGAGTCTGTTTTGGCTGCTGTGAATTTCTCAGCCCATGATTTTCTGGCGAATTCATATAAATACCATATAACGGAAGACATAAGACATCAATTTTTAAATTTTTAACATATATTTGTTTTCCAGCTAGTTTAGGTTTTATTCAGATTTATTTCTAGCTATTTAGGTTTATTTAGATTTATTATTCCGGTTATTCTGATTTATACTCCAACTTATATTCCGGATAGACATATTCTCCGCTTTTTCCAGATTCATCCACTATAACCACTCTTTCTGTGCAGGCTATGCAGGGATCTACACTGGCATAGGTGGATATTGCATCTGCCACAGTGGCCACATCTTTCAACATGTATTTAGCACAGGCATCTATGTTCATGATGCTGGGTGTTCTTATGGAGATGTTTTTTATGAGGTTACCATTGGTTTCAATGGAATAGGTAACCTCGCCCCTAGGTGCTTCATTCCTCCATTCTCCATAACCAGCCGGTATGTTTATTTTCTTCCTAACATCTCCTTCTGGTAAATTTAAAATAACCTGCTTGATTAGCTTCATGGATTCAGTTATTTCATCGAAGCGGTTCATATTACGGGCGTAGTTATCCTGATCTTTTCTCCATATAACCTTGAAGTCAAAGTTATCCTGGTAAGTATGGTGTTTTTCTCTTAGATCGTGTTTAAGACCAGAAGCTCTTCCTATGGGTCCCACAGCCCTAGCTTTAATTGCTTCTTCCTGGGTTAACTTACCTACATCATGGGAACGTAAACCAACCATAGGACCATGGTCGAACATCTCAACATATCTATCGAATTCAGATTCTAATTTGGTGATGATCTCCTGTATGCTGTCCAAGTGTGACTGATTCACATCCATTTTAACTCCACCCACTACATTCCAGCCCATGTTCACCCGGTTACCGGTTAAAAGTTCAATAGCATCCATTACAGGCTCCCTGAGGTAAAGCATGTACATAAACAGGGTTTCGTGTTCTATACATTTGAAATAAGTGGAATTTGCCAGAAGATGGCTCTGGATCCGGTCTAATTCATTGGTGAGAACCCTTAAAAACTGGGCTCTGAGTGGTGCTCTTTCTCCAGCGATCTTCTCAAAGGTTTCAGCAAAGGTTTGTGTGTGGATATAGGAACAGATGCCGCAAACTCTTTCAGAGAGGTATATTCCTTTTTGCCAGGTTTTACCCTTCATAACTCTTTCTATTCCTCTGTGAACATATCCATAATCAATTTCGGCACTTAAAACCCGTTCACCCTGTGTTTTGAGTTTTAAGCGGAGTGGTTCTTTCAGGTTAGGATGTACCGGTCCTATGGGTAGTATCATACTTTCTGCCTCCCTTTAGCTGCTATAGCATCTGGTCCGGCGCTTAGGATAGCTGCCAGTATCTCGGTTGGTCTTGGTGGGCATCCGGAGACTTCTGCATCTACCGGTATATAATCTGATACTGGGGCATATACACTGCCACCTTCTTGGTTGAAAACATCCCCTGATAGGGGGCAGTTTCCAATGGCCACCACTATTTTAGGGTCAGGTACTTTTGCGAAGATTCTTTCCAATTTATCTCTCCATTGTTCTGTTACCGCGCCTGTTACAAGCACCACATCTGCTTCACGGGGATTGTTGGTCACGTATATCCCGTATTGCTCCAGGTCGTATCTAGGGGACAGTAAGGCCACCACTTCTATGTCACAGCCGTTGCAGCCCCCTGTACTTACTAAACATACATGAATGGAACTTTTTCTTATGATGTCTTTAAGGCCATCTAACATTTCTTTACCTCTAATTATACCTTAAATTTGTTCCTTATTATTTTTAGATTATTTTTGTTTTAGATATTCAACTAATTCTTTTCTGCCTTCTTCTAAGGCATCTTCATATTTTTCATTTTGGTATACAATTTTTGTTGTGATCCTGTTTTTAATATCTTCCGCTTCATCAACGGTTAACAGGTTCATTACATCTGCCAGCCAGCACAGCTTTAAATCTGAATGTATCCTCTCTTTGATGCATCGGTATTTAGCTGATTCAAATCGAGGGTTTATGGCTTCCAGACTGGACATATCCAGCTGTTTCATAAGTATTCCTTCTAGCTCATCTGGTGTGATTTTGAGCTCCGTAGAAAATGGAATTATTAAATCTTCCTGCCACCGGAAACTTTTAACTATTCTCCTTTTCATTCTCAGGTATAGTTCTTCCTCACTGGAAGCTTCTTCTTCTTTATCCACGGCTATTTCCTGCCGAAATTCATCCTCCATTTCCCGGGCATATTCATCATTTTTTTCAAGTGTACTTATATCATCATCAATATTATCATTTTCATTCTCCATCAGGTTATCTTGATCTTTTAGATCTTCCTTTTCCTGATTTACAACTGTAGGATTTTCCTGATCTTCTTCTAAAAGGGTTTTATCCTTTCCTTCTTTAGGATCTTCCTGATTCGCTTCTGAAGGGGTTTTCCCCTTTCCTTCTGTAGGATTTTCCTTCTGGTCAGTCATGTTAGCACCGTCCTGATTATCCAGATTATCCCAGCCACTGCAAATCCAATGACGGTCTCAAATCTACCATAGCCCGGCCTCATACCTATCACCATGGCTATCAGAAATATTCCAATGGTAATTGTTGCATAATAAGGTATCAGTGTTTCAATTAGGGAATAGTTAATGGTTAATATCCAGCCAATTAATGCCAGAATTAAGGCAGCTAGATCAATATTTTTTCTCACGAACGGCTCGGTATATTTTTTATAGCTCAATACCAGACCTGTGATTGAACCTATTATAAATGCAAGTACGTAGAGCAGGTAGATTATTTGAATATCCATTATTTTTACATCCTATGCTGGCTTGAAAAGGTAAATGAAGGAGATGATGATGGAGATAAGGACAATTATCATGGCCACTGTTTCCAGTTTTTCTGACCAATGAATGGCCTTTTTTTTATAAAGGAAAAATGTAAGAATCATAATCAGGAAAACTGCTAAAGTTAAAGGTATTACAATGATTAGCTGTAGAAAAGTAGCTAAGGTGCTGGCCAGTACCGCGCCAAATGCTGCCAGTGCCATTAAAAACAGGGTGTCCTTTTCTTTGTTTTCCATTTTTTTCTCCAGATATTTTCATTTGTTAGAATTTCATTATCATTTTTATAGGTAGAATATCATTAAAACTGAACCAACTATTCCTACGAATGCCAGTGTTACCTGGGTCATAACAGAATGGTTTGGATTAAGAATGGGTGTAACTGCGTCGATTAATGAAACCAGTGCGGTGATGATTATCATACCGGCCAAATATCCTATTGGGGTCAATCCACCAACAAATACCGTTAAGAATATCCATAACAACATATACCAGGCTATGGATTCTGATATCATGATAAATCCACGAAGCATACCGAAATGTTCTGTTTCAAATCCTGATACCAGGTCTTTTCCCATTGTAATGTTCAGGGGTGAGTAGTAGTAGGCTTTGGATAGTATAAGCACGAAAAACATCATAGCAGCCAGTGGTATGCTGAATAACAGTGCTCCGTTGGTTCCCTGATAGGCTATGATGTCCGCCAGGTTCATAGTGCCGGTTTGCAGGTATATGATTAAGAGGACTGCGAATAATGGTACTTCTGCCGCTGCTGAGAAAACCGCCCTTACACAGCTGAGCTTACCATAGGGTGAGCCTGATGATGAACCTGCGTTATGCTCCACTATCTTATGAATTGCGAATATGGCGAAGAGTATCAACAATGATCCCTCACTGACCGGACCTACAATTACAGCAGCCACCCATATGGAGCATAATATCACTGTTATCGCAATATAAAAGGGCATTGCAGCTGTTTTTGGGATTACAGTTTCTTTGATGAAGAATTTTAATGTATGCAGGAGGTGTTGGATTATGGGAGGTCCCGGCCTCATCTGTATCCTGGCTATGATCTTCCTCTGCAGTCCAAAGAGCACACTGCCCACTAGAAACGCTACCAAAACGTTTAGAAGTATATTGGCCATTAAGTTCATTTATTTTCACCTGATAAGGGAGTATTTTTAGATTTTGATTAAATATTTCTTAGGATTTCTTACTAGTAACCAATAAATGGTTCTCTGGTTTTTCCTTCTTCATCTTCTTTCTTGCCCCGGGCCATGGAAAATAATCCCAGGGAAATAATGGAGAGTGGTATGAATATTAGTGATATCGTGTAAACCATCCATGCAGCCGGGTTAAATATTAAGGCATATAAAATGGCTATAATTGAAATTGCAAATATTATCCAACCTGTTGATTTTATTCTATCCAT
>JAJRAE010000071.1 GCA_028682985.1 Methanobacterium sp. | reverse complement strand
AATTTTACTCTAATCTGCTGAGCAAGATACTACGAATACCTCTGGTGAGCCTGGATAACATGCACGTAATTACCCAGTGCGAATATGAAGTAGCCGAAGAATTTCGGAGGGACCGCTTCCGGGCGGCCAACGTAGTAAGATCCTTCATACAACGCCCTCGATACATCTTCATAACCAGTTACTTTTTCCCCTCAGTTAAAAACCCGGATAAAGTGAAGATGTTCCCACCAATACTCAGAGAGAAAGTTTTAAACTTGAAACCATCAGTTGGGGATCATACACTGGTCTACCAGACTAGTGCTTCAAATTTAAAGCTCATAGAACTACTTAAAACTTTGGATGATAAGTTCATAATATACGGCTACCACCGAAATGAGAAAATGGACAACATCACCTTTAAAAAGTTCAATGAAAATGAATTCTTCCATGATCTATCCTCAGCCAGAGCGGTGATAACCAACGGAGGATTCAGTCTAATATCAGAGTCCTTATATCTAGAGAAGCCAGTGTACAGTATACCAGTTAAGAAACAGTTTGAACAGATACTCAACGCCATGTACCTAGAGGAATTGGGATATGGAGAGTTCCATCGGGACATAAACAGGGAAAGTCTGGATAAATTCCTTTCCCGGTTGGATAAATACCGGAAAAATATCCGATCTAAATTTGAACATGACCATAACCAGGCAATGTTCAAAGCACTGGATGAGATAATAGAGGAGTTAATTTAGAGTAGTTAAAGGAGTTAATTCAAGGATTGAATAGAGGTTATCTTTAAACAATTAGCACTCAAACAAATTATTGAGGTTAAATCCGTAATGCAATCACGAAAAGGAGTAGTAAATCTACCTTTACATGGAGGGCACGCTCCAAAATGGCTGTTCCACCGTATGGTCAAATTAACACGGGGTATAACTGAAACACTGCTCTACGAATATGATTCATCAGAATTCTTGCGACGTGTATCTGACCCTTACTGGTTCCAGGCGTTATCATGTGTAATCGGCTTTGACTGGCACTCCTCTGGAACCACCACTACCACATGCGGGGCTATGAAGATGGCTATAAACCCGGAAGAGCATGGTATAATGGTGGCAGGTGGTAAAGGACGAGCCTCCCGGAAGACACCCAGTGATATTGAGAATGCCGGAGACATCTTCTCTCTATCCCCCAGAAAGGTCGATGAGCTGGTTTATTCTAGTAGATTATCTGCCAAGATTGATAACAGCTGCATACAGGACGGCTACCAATTATATCACCACTCATTTCTCTTAGATGAGAAGGGAGACTGGGCAGTAATCCAGCAGGGAATGAACAGTGAAAACAAGTACGCCAGACGCTACCACTGGCTGGCTGATGACGTGGATGAATATGTAAAGGAACCCCACCGAGGCATATGTTGTGATAAAAAAGAATCCAAATCACTGGATATGACCGCTGCAGATAGTGAGGACAGTCGAAACACTAGTGTTGACCTATTGTGTGACAATCCAGAGCATTTAAGGAAATATTTTAAGGATAAAACACCCATACTCAGCGAAAATCAGACCCGGCTGGATGATTATGTAACTGAATTTGAGATGCCCCGCCATCACCCGGTCCTGGATATGGACCTCTCAGATCGGGAATTTGAAGTTTTAAAAAGGGCCTATGAACTGCAGCCCAGAAACTATGAAGAACTCTTAGAAATGGAAGGCATGGGTCCCAAGAAGATAAGAGCCCTAGCATTGATATCAGACCTGGTATACGGCTCCCCAGCCAGCTGGAAAGATCCAGTTAAGTACAGCTTCACTCACGGTGGTAAAGACGGCTACCCTTATCCGGTGGACAGGGAAGTCTACGACCATTCAATCCAGACACTAAAAGTTGCCCTGGAAGGGGCTAAACTGGAAAGAAAAGAAAAATATCAGGCAATAAAAAGGCTGGAAGGGTTGATTAACGAGTAAAATACTGGGTTTTAAATTTGAAAAATGATTAAGACAAGACCTTAGAAAATCAAATTATTAGCGTAGGTGATCCCATCAAACAAGATGATGAAAGAACCTGGCTCATAACCAAGCTGGAACGATACAAAGATTCCCTGATAGAGAAGGAAAAATCTTTAAAAGAGGAACTATCCAAATATAAGGAACCCGGCAATGAAGTGGATTTAGGTGAATTTAAAGATATAGAACTGGATATCTACCATAATCCTCTGGAAACATACCTCATAGCCCAGATTAGGATAAGCAACCTGCTACCAACAGTATTAGACCGATATATACATTGCATTAAAGAGGAAAGCGATTTAGACACGGTTTTAGAATCACTGGAATGGGAAATTTACCAGTTAAAAAAGAAAGTCTACATAAATATTAAAGAATGGGATAACCTCTTAAACCATTTATCAGATTATCGCATATTAGAAATAGAAAATAATCCCAAGGGACCAGGAGATCTTATAATCAAGGATTTAATCTGGATCAGAGAATATGAAAATAAATTGGACAGATAACGAAAAATAATCCTTAGGAAGTTAATTTAAAAAATGAATCAATAAATAAAATTTAGGGGTGTATTATAATGGATACAACAGTTAAAACCATTAATCAGGACTTGAATGTGGCTAGACAATACTTCCGACAGAAGAATTTCGAGTTAATGGGCCGGATAGGTGATCGGATAATGAGCAACCTCCTTCTGGGTGAAGAAAATGATCTGATGATTATTGGATACATGGTAAGGGAAGTGTCTGAGGAGTTCATCTCCATAAAGGAGATAGACCCGGTGCGTCTGAATGGCTGCATGGATGCGGGTGATAAGTTTCTCCGTGATATAACAAACAATCCAAATGATGAGAATTATATTGTAATGGTATGGGAGCATTACAGCTACTACAAGGCCAAGATAGTAGAGTTCATCCCCAGTGATGTGGAGTTAATGGTGTACCAGAAGGAACCCCAGTTCACAGCCCAAACCACCCGCAAACTCATGAGGATGCTGGATGAAAACCGGTCCCTGCTTCTGGACGACTACAACAATCTTCTACTGAGCATTCTGGAAGAACAGAGGAGGGTTATAAATATTTACGGATTCAACAAAAGCGACTTAATCCTCTACCTCACCTTAAAGGCTTTCTATGAATACTACCTATACCTTTTAGCCTTTAAGATGGCTAACCATCTCGAGGGAGAAGCCATAGCCAGTAAAGTCTACCGCTACGTTGATGAGATAAGCCAGCTCCCCACAGAATTCCAGGAGATGAGCAACAAATCCAATCAAATACTGGGGGAACTGGGATACAAAACCAGGAAGTTCAGTATGGAAAACGTAGACCCTCGAAAGACTATTAAGAGGGTCAGGGGTTTTTAAAATTTTTGGAAATAGATGGTAGGGTATTCTAAATAATTATTTTTTTCAAATCCTGATTTTATTAATTAAAATAGAATAAGTTATATACCACTAACCAACATAATATGGGTTGGTGATTAACTATGTCTTTTAAATGTGGTCAGAAACCAGGAGCGGGGCGGTTTGTATGCCTTAACTGTGGTGAGGATTTAATTCTTAATGATGATACAGATAGACTGCCCCCTTGTGCTAAATGCAGGTTCTGTGAATTTGAGAATGGTTGATTTTTTTTACTTTCACCATCTATTTTACGGCCCACCAAAGGGTTTCAAATACGTGGCTGATAAGAGTAGTAAACTCATAACCAGGAAGATTATAGCCAACATTATCACTAGTTCCGTGTATCTGCTGTATGGTATCTCGAAGTTCCTCCGACTGGAGTCGATGTAGTAATAGGTAAAGGGGAAAAGAACAATAGTCTGAGGTATCAATATATTGAAAAATTCAATAAGACCTAAAGGCGCCGCATTACCGCTCAGGAACTGGTTCAACACGGGTATAAGAAGTATGAAAACAAAGGCCAGCATCATGGTTGCCAGCACAGGAAATAAGACAATATACTCCGGCTGATTGGACACGGAGTAAGATAGGTAGAATACCACTTCTGGATTTCTCAGTACTTCATAGTGCTCCTCATAGTCCGCGGCATCAATCAGGAGGTGAACAACTTCATTTTCATCCTCCTTTTCAACGTAGTTGATGTTCAACTCTAACCTGCCTGATTCCTCTGGCAACAGGTAGAATAACTCCGGCTTGGAACTGTTTCGGTCGAGTTTCATGCCCAGAGGCAGCTT
>JAJRAE010000080.1 GCA_028682985.1 Methanobacterium sp. | reverse complement strand
TGGCCTAAGATGGTGAATAAAAGACCTATCATCCTGTTAATTCTGGTTGCTGTCATCGTGATCTTTCCTCTGGGAATTTATAATGGTCAGGGAGAAGAACAGGGCTATTTTGGGGGTTCAGATGATTCAGCTGGTCCTATTATAGAAGAAACAGGATATGAACCCTGGTTTAGCTCCATATGGGAACCGCCTAGTGGTGAAATAGAAAGCCTGCTTTTTGCAACTCAAGCAGCTATTGGTGCGCTTATTATAGGTTACGTTTTAGGATACTGGAATGCACAAGCCAAAGCAAGAAAAAGGGAAGAACAAGAAGAAATGCAGAAAAGTAAAATAACCCAGGATAATAAATTAAATTGGTGAATAGTAGATGTTTGAAAACACATTAGACAAATATGCTCATTCAAATAACCTTAAAAATACAAATACATATTTTAAGGTTTTATTTGCTATATTAACAATGATAATGAGTTTAATATCCACTTCACCGATTATACCACTTACAATAACCTTTTTAATGTCTTTTTTAATTATTTTTAAGGCTAATATCCCCTGGAAATTTTATTTAAAATTTTTACTTGTTGTACCTGTAGCTTTTGGTCTCTTGACATTTGTTTTTATGGCTATATTCTTTGGTGTTGGCAATCATGTCCTGGAACTGGGGATCTTTAACCTGGCTATTACCAGTGATGGATTCAACTTGGGTCTTCTTGTTTTTACAAGAATGCTGGGAGGTTTCTCATGTCTGGCATTTTTAGCCCTAACAACACCTATGAATGAGCTGTTTTCAGTGATGGAAAGTTTTAAAATCCCTAAAATCGTACTGGAAATTGCCATGTTAATGTATAGGTATATCTTCGTATTTCTAAATGAAGCGAACAACATGTATCACGCCCAGGAGACTAGATTAGGCTACTCCGGTCTGAAGAAAACCTATAAATCAATGGGAATGCTTGCAAGTAACCTTTTCATTAAAACATGGGTTAAAGGTGAACAAGCTTATTTAGCAATGGAATCTCGCTGCTATGATGGTTCCATAAGGATGCTGAAAAATAAGGAAAGTATAAGGCAGGTAAGTACTAAAAATCTGTTATTGTTAGTCATATTTGAGGCTTTTCTTTTTTTAGGGACTTATATTACCGGTGCATTCAAAGTTTTTTGATTAAAAAAGTTTAACTATTTTTTTATTGAATAAAGAAATTTTTAATAACCAAATAGCTTATAATGACCTAATGCTATAGGTGAATCAATGAATGTAATTGAAACCAGAAAACTCACATATCATTATCCAGATGGAACCAAAGCTCTAGAAGATGTAGATTTTAATGCAGCTAAGGGTAAAATAATTGCTTTACTTGGACCTAATGGAGCAGGTAAATCTACCTTATTTTTACATTTTAATGGAATCTTAAGACCAACTTCTGGAACAGTTCAGGTTAATGGAGAATCACTAAAGTATGATAAGAAAAATTTGATTAAAATAAGGCAAAGGGTTGGTATAGTCTTCCAAAATCCTGATGATCAGCTATTTGCACCAACTGTAATTGAAGATGTGGCCTTTGGACCTATGAATATAGGATTAACCGAAGTTGAAGTGGAAAAAAGAGTTAAAGAAGCTTTAAGTAAAGTGGGAATGGAGGGTTATGAAAAAAAAGCCCCCCATCATTTGAGCGGAGGCCAGAAGAAGCGGGTGGCTATTGCCGGAATTCTGGCTATGAAGCCGGAAATAATGGTATTGGATGAACCTACCAGCGGCCTGGATCCCAAGGGAGCCTCCCAGATTCTGCGTCTACTTTACCAGCTAAATAAGGAAGGTATGACCATAGTTATCTCCACCCATGATGTTGATCTGGTCCCCCTTTATGCTTTTAGTGTCTATATAATAAGTGATGGTAAGATAATCAAAGAAGGAAGTCCATCGGAAGTATTTGATGATGTTACAACAATACGTAAAGCCAATCTGAGACTGCCCCGTATCGCTCATCTAATGGAGATACTGGAAAAGGAGGACAGCCTACCCTTTGATAAACCATATCCACTCACCATAGGCGAGGCCCGGAGAAAAATATTGGAAGAATTTAAGAGTTAAAAAATTAAATTTTTTATTTTAAATGAATTACCACGATATCTGTTTTTGTTATTAATGTGTTTAGATATCAGATAATTCTTAAAACAGTACGTTATTCTTTTAATTTAGAATACTTTAAATAATTAATATTAGATATCCTTTTTGTGGTGCTAAGATTTGAAGTCTAATATTTTAATTGTGGAAGATGAATCTATTGAGGCTATGAATTTTGAAAATATCCTTAGTTCATTTGGGTTTAAAATAGTTGGTATTGCTTCTACTGGTGAAGAAGCATTGAATATGGTGTCTGAAACAGAGCCAGATCTTGTTTTGATAGATATTGTATTAAAGGGCCCTATGGATGGAATTGAAGTAGCAACCCATATTAAAGAGAATTTCGACATACCAGTGATTTATCTAACAGCTCACCCTGAGCAAAGTGCTATTGATCGTGCCAAAACAACAACACCTTATGGTTATCTGATAAAACCAGTTAGTAAAACAGATTTAAAGACCACCATAGAATTAGCTTTGTATAAACATCAAATAGAGGTTGGTTTGAGGGAAAGTGAAGATAAATATAGAAGTTTATTTGAAAATGCCAATGATTCAATAATTATCCGCAGTAAAGAAAGTGTGATTCTTGATGCAAATCCAGCTGCCTGTGATATGTTAGGTTATAATTATCAGGAATTAGTTGGTAAATCTCTGAAAACACTCATATCACCTGATTGTATTAAATTTTTGCAGGTTATCAAAGAAAAATTGGAAAAACAGAATCATTATGATTATGAAATTACTTTCCTACACTCTAGTGGGCTTGAAATAAATGCAGAAGCCAGTTGCCGGAAAATGAAGTACATAAACCATGATGATATTCTATGTATAATCAGGGACATTACAAATCGGAAGGAAATTGAAGATGAGCTGCGCCGTACCAATGAATGGCTGAGCTTCACCCAGAAATCCTCTAAAAGTGGTTTTTGGGACTGGGATATAAAAACCGGGAAATTAACCTGGTCTCCTGAATTTTATGAACTTTTCAGTTTACCTCCAGATAAAGAACCTTCATTTGATATCTGGCTTGATATTCTACATCCAGATGACCGCGACCCGGCCATGGAGAAGATAAAAAGATCAATTGAAAACCATGAATTTTTAATAAATCAATACCGGGTGATACTTCCAGATGGTGAAGTTATCTGGGTTCGTGCACTGGGAACCACCTATTATGATGAAAATGACCAGCCGCAGAGGATGAGTGGGATCTGCTTAGACATCACTAAAATTAAAGAGGAAGAAGAGAAGCATAAAAAAATAGAATTACAGTACCAATCCCTTTTTGACAATATGTTAAATGGATTTGCATATTGTAAAATGATTTATAAGGATAATAAACCATCAGATTTTATTTACATAAGTGTTAATAAAACTTTTGAATCATTAACCGGGTTGAAAGATGTTGAGGGTAAAAAAGTAAGTGAAATAATCCCGGATATCCAGGAGACTGATAAAAATTTATTTGAGTTATATGGTAGAG
>JAJRAE010000125.1 GCA_028682985.1 Methanobacterium sp. | reverse complement strand
TGAATAATCAACTGTTTATAATAAAGGTTAAATTATTGATTATTCTCTGAACCGGATACTGCCTGATCCTCCGATGATATCTCTGAAAACATTTCATCCTCATCTAAAACCTGTTTTATGAATTCTCCGGTGTAGGTGCCTGATACTGCTATCTCTTCTGGTGTTCCTTCTGCAATTACCTGTCCTCCTTCATCTCCACCTTCCGGTCCCAGGTCGATGATGTGATCCGCTGTTTTTATAACGTCCAGATTGTGTTCGATTACGATTATGGTATTTCCTGAGTCTCTGAGTCTTTCCAGGACATGTAGGAGTTTCTTGATATCGATGAAGTGCAGTCCGGTGGTGGGCTCGTCCAGTATATACAGGGTTTTTCCGGTGCTCTGTCTGCTTAGTTCCTTGGCCAGTTTAACTCTCTGTGCCTCTCCTCCGGAAAGGGTGGTTGCGGGCTGGCCCAGTTTAATATATCCCAGACCTACATCGTCCAGGGTCTGCAGTTTCTTCTTTATACGGGGAATGTTTTCGAAGAACTCCAGGGCCTCCTCCACAGTCATATCCAACACTTCAGCTATGTTCTTTCCCTTATAGCGTACTTCCAATGTTTCCTTATTGTATCTCTTGCCGTTGCAGACTTCACAGGGCACGTACACATCTGCCAGAAAATGCATCTCTATCTTTATTATTCCATCACCGCTGCAGGCTTCGCAGCGTCCGCCTTTAACATTGAAACTGAACCTACCTGGTTTATATCCTCTTTTATTTGCAGTGGGTGTTTCTGCAAATAGTTCTCGTATATAAGTGAACACTCCAGTGTAGGTCGCTGAGTTGGAGCGTGGTGTACGCCCTATGGGTGATTGATCTATGATAATTGACTTATCTATTTCCTCTACACCCTCAATGGCCTGGTGTTTGCCGGGGTTCATGTGTTTATGGTTCAAAATACCATACAACCCCTTATATAATACATCGTTAATGAGCGTGCTTTTTCCTGATCCAGATACTCCAGTTATACAGGTGAAAACTCCCAGAGGGAATTTCACATCTATATTCTGCAAGTTATGCTCCCGGGCCCCTTTAACTGTTAGGAATTTATTGTACTCCTTTCGCTCGGGTGGAACTGGTATGATCGCCTGTCTTGATAGATATTTACCGGTTACTGATTCTGGATCTGCTGATATTTCCTGAGGGGTGCCTGCTGATATTACCCGTCCGCCATGCTCCCCTGCCCCGGGACCGATGTCTATCACATGGTCGGCGGAGGTGATAGTTTCTTCATCATGCTCCACCACTATTAGTGTGTTTCCTATGTCTCTGAGTCTTTTTAGAGTTCCTATAAGGCGTGCGTTGTCCCGCTGGTGTAAGCCTATGCTGGGCTCATCCAGGATGTATAAAACTCCCACCAGACCGGAGCCTATCTGGGTAGCTAACCTTATTCTCTGGGCTTCACCTCCAGATAAGCTGCCTGATGAACGACCCAGTGTGATGTAATCCAATCCCACATCTTTGAGGAATCTGAGGCGTTCCTTAATCTCCTTTAAGACTTCTTGCGCTATATACTGTTCCCGGTCTGAGAGCTTCAGGTTTTGGAAGAAATCATAGGATTCCTTTATGGGCCATTCCACCACATGGGTGATGGATTTATCCCCTACAGTTACTGACCGGCTCTCCGGGCGAAGTCTGGTGCCGCTGCAGACCGGACATTTACGGTCGCTCATGAACTGGCCCATGTAACTGCGCATGTAATTGGATTTAGTCTCCATATAGATCCTTTCCATCCGGGTTATAACCCCTTCAAATCGGCGTTTAACCCTATGCATCCTGTTTCTCCTTTGGAAGACGAACTCCACCCTGTCTGTCGATCCGTAGAGTATTATGTCTTGATTCTTCTTTGATAATTCCTGGAAAGGAATGTCCATTCTGAACCCGTAGTGCTCAGCTACCGCCCGGAGCATCTGCCCGTAGTAGGTTTCACGGTGTTTGGATTTGCTCCAGGGCAGGATTACCCCTTCATTAAGGGATAGTCCGGGGTCAGGCACAACCAGATCAGCATCGATCTCCAGCTTACTTCCCAGTCCATTACATTCTGGACAGGCCCCATGGGGACTGTTGAATGAGAACATTCGGGGGCTGATTTCTTCGAAGTTTATTCCGCACTCAGTGCAGGCGAAATCTTCACTGTAAACCTTTTCTTGTCCCTCCCCATATACCGCTATCAGGAGGCCTTCTCCCAGATCCAGGGCGGTTTCCACTGAATCAGCCAGTCTTGTTTCGAAGTCCCGATCGTAGCGTATCTTCAATCGGTCTATCAGTACTTCGATGGTGTGTTTGAAGTTCTTCTCTAATTTAATCTCTTCTTCCAGGCTCTTTATCTCGCCGTCCACTCTAACTCGAACAAATCCCTTGTTGCGTAGGTCCTCCAATATTTTCTGATGCTCTCCCTTACGGTCCCGCACCAGAGGGGCCAGTATATATATCTTGATTCCCTCCTTCTCCTGGAGGATACTGTCCACTATCTGGCTGGGTGTCTGCTGGCTTATCTCTTCACCGCATTGATGACAGTGGGGAATGCCTATTCTAGAAAATAAAAGTCTCAGGTAATCGTAAATCTCAGTTACTGTTCCCACTGTTGATCGGGGGTTCATTCTGGTGGTTTTCTGGTCTATAGATATAGCGGGGCTTAATCCCTCTATATAGTCTACCTCTGGTTTTTTCATCTGTCCCAGAAACTGTCTAGCGTAGGCGGATAATGATTCAACGTATCTGCGCTGTCCTTCAGCGTATATAGTGTCAAATGCCAGGGAGGATTTACCTGAGCCACTTATGCCGGTTATAACAACCATCTGGTCCCGGGGTATCTCCACATCTATGTTTTTCAGGTTGTGCTCCCGGGCTCCCTTTATAACTATTTTTTCCTTCTTATTCATCTTTAAGCTCCTCAAAGATCAAAATTTTATCCCTGATCTTGGCTGCTTCTTCAAAGTCTAGTTTCTGCGCGGCCTTCTTCATATCCTTTCGTAAATCCTGTATAAATAGTTGTAATTCGTCTTTAGGCATGCTTTGGATATCGTCACGCATTATTACATCTTTTTTCTCTGTTTTCTCTTTTAAAGAACGTACCGTGCTTTTTGGTATGATGTTATGTATCTGGTTGTAGTCCATCTGTAATTTCCTTCTCCGGTTGGTGGTGTCCACTGCTTTGCGGATGCTCTCTGTAATCTGATCTGCGTATATTATTACCTGGCCTTCCACGTTTCGGGCTGCCCGGCCAATGGTCTGGATTAGTGATTGCTCTGAGCGGAGGAATCCTTCCTTATCTGCGTCCAGAATTCCCACCAGCCCCACTTCGGGCAAGTCCAGCCCTTCCCTTAATAGGTTTACTCCCACCAGGCAGTCAAATTCTCCCCGGCGTAGGTCGTCTATGATATCTATCCTTTCCAGTGTGCTTATTTCTGAGTGCAGGAATCTTACCTTTAATCCAGAGCGGGCGTAGTAATCAGTGAGGTCCTCGGCCATCCTCTTGGTCAGGGTGGTTACCAAAATTCTCTGATTATTTTCCACCTTCTTGTTTATCTCTCCCAGGAGGTGTTCCACCTGTCCCTGGACGGTGTGTAGTTTTATCTCCGGATCCACCAGTCCAGTGGGTCTGATGATCTGCTCCACTGTGTTCTGACTCAGGTTTAGTTCGTATTTGGCTGGGGTAGCGGATACGTAAATTACCTGGTTCTGCAGTCTTTCAAATTCCTGAAAGTTCAGGGGGCGGTTCTCCCGGGCTGAGGGTAATCTGAAGCCATATTCTACCAAATTGTCCTTACGTGCACGGTCCCCGGCGTACATTCCCCCTATTTGAGGGACGGTTACGTGTGATTCATCTATAATTGTTAAATAATCTTCAGGGAAGTACTTAAGAAGGGTGTGGGGTGTTTCCCCCCATTTTCTTCCGGAGAGGTGCATAGAGTAGTTCTCAATCCCGGGGCAGTACCCCATCTCTTTTAACATCTCCATATCGTACCGGGTTCGCTGCTCCAATCTCTGCGCTTCCACTAGTTTATTCTGGGCTTGGAGTATGGTTAATCTGTCTTCCAGTTCCTCCTCAATGTCCTTAAGTGCTTTTTTTAGCTTGGAATCGGCTATAACAAAGTGTTTAGCTGGGAAGATGGTTATCCTATCCATGTCCCGTCTGTGGGTTCTTAAAAGTGGATCTATGGTGGAGATGGATTCGATTTCATCTCCAAAAAGCTCAAGACGCAGGGCCACCTTACCATGGGAGGGGAATATGTCCACCACATCACCTCTTACCCGAAAGGTTCCCCGGCTGAATTCGATGTCGTTTCGGTCATACTGCATTTTAACCAGGTTGGAGAGGATAATTTCCCGGTCCATGGTATCTCCCACACCCAGAGCCATTACCTGGTCACTGTAATCCTCAGGAGACCCTATGCCATAGATGCAGGATACGCTGGACACCACTATCACATCATCCCTGGAGAGCAGGGACTGGGTGGTGGAGTGTCTCATCATGTCTATTTCATCGTTGATGCTAGCTTCTTTATCGATGTAGGTGTCCGAATGGGGGATGTATGCTTCTGGCTGGTAATAGTCGTAGTAGCTTACAAAATATTCCACTGCATTATCAGGAAAAAGCTCTTTGAACTCCTCGTAAAGCTGAGCTGCCAGTGTTTTGTTATGGGACATCACCAGGGTAGGTTTTTGAACCTCCTTGATAACATTGGCTATGGTAAATGTTTTACCGGAACCGGTAACTCCCAGGAGGGTCTGATGTTTCAATCCTCTTTTAATTCCATCTCTGAGTGATTTGATAGCTCCGGGCTGGTCGCCTAACGGTTCGTAATTTGATATAAGTCTAAATCCACTCATCTCTTAATCCTCGTCGAGAAAATAAAAATATTAAAAGTTGTCAAAAAATCTAAAAATAGAATATATTATTTAATTCCCATCCATCTATATAAACACATCGATACATATATTCAAAAAATAATTTTTTTTAACATGTAAATTTTACATGCGTAATTTTAAAATCAAAAAATAGGACCCAATGAACAGCCCAGACAACTTACCCAACAAGCCAGGAGTGTACTTATTTAAAGACATGGCAGATAAAGTCCTCTACGTGGGGAAAGCCAAGTCATTAAAGAAGAGAGTTAAGAGCTACTTCAAAGATGAGCTGGATTCACCAAAAACTCGGACCTTAATGAGACAGTATCATAGCCTAGAGTATATTATAACAGACACCGAGAAGGAAGCACTTATTTTAGAGTCTAATTTAATAAAAAAATACCTCCCCCGCTATAACATCCGGTTAAAGGATGATAAACGGTATCCCTATGTTAAAATAACCAATGAAGATTTTCCAAGAGTTTTAATCACCCGAAGAGTATCTGATGATAGCTCTTACTATTACGGTCCCTTTACCGATGTTACCGCCCTTAGAAGGATGCTTAAATTTATTAAATCCATCTTCAGGATAAGGGATTGTAAGAACATGGACGGACCCTGCCTCAACTCCCAGATGGATCTCTGTGAAGCGCCCTGCACCGGCAGGATAAGTAAAGAGGATTACCGTAAACTTATTGATAAGGCAAACATGTTTTTTGAAGGAAAATATAATGAGATAATGTCATTATTACAGGATAATATGGAAGAAGCAGCCCTCAGCCATGAATATGAGAAGGCAGCTCTACTGCGGGATCAGATCACTTCCATAAAGGAAATTGTGGAAAGGCAGAATATGGAGTTCAACCGCAGTTTGGAACAGGATGTAATAGCCTGCGCACTTGATGAGGAATTTGCAGCAGTAGTCATCTTCCGGGTTCGAAATGGAAAGATCATCGGTAAAGATGAGTTCCTCATGAGTGGAGTAGAGGAAAATAGGGGCGATCCCTCCCCTGTTCTATCTGCATTTCTAAAACAATACTACTCGGGACCCCAGCAGGTACCCTCTGAACTGATACTGCAGCACCATGTTGATGATGAAGAACTCATACTGGACTGGCTAAGAGAAAAATCAGGTAATGATGTAGAAATTAAAGTGCCGGAGGAGGGTATGGAGTACCGATTGGTTAAAATGGTGGCTAAAAATGCAGATATTGCCAAGAACCAGCAGGAACAGGTTAAAGGGGCTCTTCTGGAGGTTCAGGATTACTTGGGAATACCCAAGATACCCCGTCACATCGAAGCCTTCGACATCTCAAACATAAGCGGTAAATTGGCGGTGGGATCAATGGTTGTGTTTGAAGATGGAACTCCCAAAAAAAATAGCTACCGAAGGTATAAAATTGAAACCACCGGCCCGGATGACTACGCTATGATGCAGGAAGTATTAACCCGCAGATATAAAAAAATAGCAGGCTATCCTACCAACCAGGGAACCGAGGATAACAAATCCATTCCAGATCTGATATTGATAGACGGCGGCAGGGGGCAGCTTAACACTGCTTTAAAGGTTTTTAAATCCCTTAAAATAACCAATATTCCAATTATTGGGCTGGCTAAAGAATACGAACATATATTTATCCCCGATTTCCCCACCCCCATTATTCTGCCCCAGAATTCTAAGGCACTGCACCTGCTCATGAGGGTGCGAGATGAGGCCCACCGATTTGCGGTGAGCTATCATAAAAAGCTGAGGTCAAAGGCTATAGAGGGTTCCGAACTGGATAAGATACCAGGTGTAGGTCCCAAAAGGAAGTTAAGGTTGATCCGGTATTTTGGGAGTATGGAAAATATTCAAAGGGCCAGTCCAGAGGAGATTGGCCGAGTTGATGGTATAAGTGAGAAACTTGCCCATATAATCTATAAACGACTTCAAGATAATAAGAGAATTGCACAAAATGGAAAAAACTAAAGATAAAAATTAATATAGATGATATAAGAATAATAAATTAGAATAATCATAAAACCTAGAATTGATAAAGCATGTCAAAGATTAAAATACTAATTGTGGAAGACGAAAGCATAGTGGCCATGGACATCAAACACCGGGCTGAAGGTTTGGGCTACGAGGTCACCAACATTACCCCCTCTGGTGAAGAAGCCTTAAAACTGGTCAGGGAAAATCCACCTGATCTTGTTCTAATGGATATTGTGTTAAAAGGTAAAATTGACGGTATAGAAACCGCCCAGCGTATACATGATGATTTTGATATACCTGTACTCTATCTCACCGCTTATTCTGATGAAGAAACCCTTAAAAGAGCTAAGATAACCGAACCTTTTGGTTACATTATCAAACCATTTGAAGACAGGGAGCTGCACAGCTCAGTAGAGATAGCCATCTACAAGCATGAAATGGATCGCAAACTAAAAGAAAGCGAAAAATGGCTCTCCACCACCCTGGAAAGTATTGGAGATGCTGTTATCGCCACCGATAAAGAAGGCAACATTATTTTTATGAACCCAGTGGCGCGCAAGGTAACTGGTTGGGAACCGGAAGAAGCCATTGGTAAAACACTCCTGGATGTATTCAAGATAATAAATGAAGATACCGGAATACCATTAGAAGACCCAGTGACCAAAGTCCTTAAGAAGGATGCGGTTATCGAAATGAATGACCCAGCTTTACTCATAACCAAAAATGGAACCAGGCTACCCATAGATGACAGCAGCGCACCCATCAGGGATGAAAATGGAAGTGTTATTGGGGTTGCACTGGTATTTAGAGATATAACAGAACGTAAAAGGTCTGAAAAAGAGAGAGAGGAACTTTTAAAAGATAAAGCCCGTGGTGAACTATCTAATTTTGTTTTAAGTGCATTACCCGTATTCGCATCTAACATACCTCCCCAGGTTAGGAATAACATTGCCCGCAGTTTTTCAGACCGTTTTGAGAAAAATTTAGAACCGAGATTCCGGGAGGAACTTAAGGGCTGTCTGGAGACCGGGAACGCAGCAGCTAACCCGGAGAATATATTCAGATGCTATATTTCCTGGCTGAGAGAATTCTTCTCCAATCTGGGTATTGATACTGAAGAAGGCTCTGAAGATGGCTACAGACAATTCAAATTCCATAATTGTCCGTGGGTTGATGATTCAGAGAGCAGTCCCATGTTCTGTATGATTTGTAGGGCCATTGTTATACGTAGTTTTACCTGGACCAATTTGAAGGGTAACGTAGAGCAAACCCATTGCTTGGAGGACAAAGATAACTTCTGCAACTTCGAATTTGTGATAAACTACAATGAATAACTTTTTAAATATAGATTAAAAATATAATGTTTAGAAAACCTTTATTGAAGGAGTGGTAAGTGTGAAAAGAATTAAAACAGGGATATATGGTATTGATAAATTCACCAATGGATTTCCAGTAGGAAGAACTCTTCTCATAACTGGTGATGCTGGTTCTGGAAAAACCATCTTCGGACTCCAATTCGCCTATAACTGCTGTCTTCAGAACCTTAAAACAGCCTACATAACAACGGAAGAAGATGCTGAAGATCTATACATTCAAAGCAATGCATTTAACTGGGACATAAAAGGATGTACTGATAGAGGTATCCTGAAGTTTATTGAACTCGCAAAGATACGGGCTGAAGTAACCGAAGCCGAGGTGAAGATTGAAATAGATTCAATGAAGGGAAACTTTGCCAAACTATTGGAAACCCTTCCAGACG
>JAJRAE010000150.1 GCA_028682985.1 Methanobacterium sp. | reverse complement strand
TTTTCGGGTGGACAGAATCGTGATTTACAGTGATAATTCTAATAGGGAAGAGGTAAAGTTTATTAGTGATGTTCTCACTTATATGAATACACCTCAGTACCTTAGAAAAAAGGTATTTCCTATAACAAAGGAGCTGCGCTATGCAGGGATACTCCCACCATTACGCACTCCCCATCACCCCACTGAAGAACTCAGTCAAGGTGATTACAGACAGGGACTAACCATAAAAAGAGTTAAAAAGGGCACCATGGTTGACATAGGTGCTGACAGACTGGCGCTGTGTAAGGAAAAGCTCAGCGTAAACAAAGTCTTAAGCTTTCGGGTAACCAAGCTTGCTAAGGAAATAATAATAGAACCTGATAAACCAGAAATTTATTGGGGTTATAAGACTTTATCTACTTATAAGAATTTGCATGAAAGCATAGAAATGCTGAAACCACAACCAGATCTGGTAATTGGGACAAGCAAAAATGCTGAATCTATTACTTCTATTTTAGATGAAGTTAAAGATAGTTTAAAGGGCTCCGAACGAATATCTATTTTGTTCGGCGGTCCATATTCAGGCCTACACGATCTAATCGATGAAAGGGACATGGATATTGAGGTAAACACCGTCCCCCAACAGGGAACCAAGACCGTAAGAACTGAAGAGGCAGTATTATCAACTTTATCTGTATTTAACTTGCTCTTAAATACAGAATAACTCGAATTAAGTTTGTTGCAATGAACTTGCAAATGTAAGGAGGAAATTTTATGACTAGACATCACCAACCAAGAAAAGGATCAGTAGCATATAGTCCAAGAAAAAGGGCGGCTAAGGAATCACCAAAAACCAGCTCCTGGCCCCAAACAGAAGAAGTAGGAATTTTAGGATTTCCAGGTTACAAAGTGGGAATGACACATGTTACCATGCTGGATAATCATAAAAACTCCCCCACTGAAGGAATGGAAATAAGTACCCCAGTAACTGTACTGGAAACACCCCCCATAGTAGTATTGGGAATTAGAGCTTACCGCAAAGATACCCGTGGTCTGAAAACCATGGCCGATGTATTAGCCGGTGAACTGGATGAAGATCTGGCCAGAACCATGACTCTTCCAGAAAAAACCAACACCGAAGCACGGATAAAAGAATTAAAAAATAAACTGGATGAAATAGAGGATATCAGAGTATTAGTTCATACCAAACCCCGCCTGACCAGCGTGCCTAAAAAGAAACCAGAAATACTGGAATGTGGGCTGGGAGGAACCAGTGTAGAAGAGAAAATAGACTATGCCATAAGCGTATTAGGCAAGGAAATCAACCCTGCCGATGCCTTCTCAGATGGGGAGCATGTAGATACCATAGCCGTGACCAAAGGAAAAGGATTCCAGGGACCGGTTAAAAGATTCGGTATCAGAATACAGTACGGAAAAGCAAAAAGAAGCAGTAAAGCTAGGGTAGTAGGTTCAATAGGACCCTGGTCACCATCAAGGACCATGTGGACAGTGCCAATGGCCGGACAGATGGGCTACCATAAAAGAACCGAGTACAACAAGAAGATACTGAAGATAGGGGAAGCAGCACAGGTTGATGAAATCAACCCTGCCGGTGGATTTGTGAAATATGGAATGGTTAAGAACAACTACGTATTACTAAGAGGATCAGTACCTGGACCATCCAAACGTCTGGTGATGCTCAGAAAAGCAGTTCGACCACACGGAAAACATAATGAACCTGCCCAGGTATCATTTATAAGCACCGCATCTAAACAGGGAGTTTAAATTCAATAAATAATTACAAAATAAGAAAGTGATTTAAAATGACAAAAATCAAGGTTTATTCATTGGAAGGTGAAACAGTAGATGAAATTGAACTTCCTAGTATTTTCACAGAAGAATTCAGGCCTGATCTTATAAAAAGAGCGGTTATATCATCCCAAACTGCCCGTATCCAGCCTTGGGGAACAGATCCCATGGCAGGTAAAAGGACCACAGCTAAGTCTTACGGAGCTGGTAGGGGAGCAGCTATGGTTCCTCGTGTAAAAGGTTCCAGACACCCCGCCGGATCCAAAGGTGCCTTCGTACCCCAGGCAGTGGGAGGAAGAAGAGCCCATCCACCAAGATCAGCCAGGATTATCCATGAGAAAATCAATAAGAAGGAAAAAAGACTGGCCATCAGATCAGCAGTGGCTGCCACCGCTAACCAGGAACTGGTGGAAGCAAGGGGACACCGCACAGAAAACGTACCCCAGATACCACTCGTAGTTGACGATGACCTTTCCAAAGTCAAGAAGACCAGCGAAACCAGGGAAATACTCAAAAAACTGGGAGTAATGGACGACGTTGTGAGAGCTAAATCCGGCCGCACAATAAGGGCAGGAAGAGGTAAAACCAGGGGAAGAAAATACAAAACCCCAAAAGGACCCCTGCTGGTAGTGGGAGAAGATAAAGGAATAAGCATGGGCGCCAGAAACCACACAGGAGTGGACATAGTAGTGGTGGATAACCTCAACGCAGAACTACTGGCACCAGGAACACACCCAGGCAGACTAACTATCTACACCAAATCAGCTATAGAAAAACTTGGAGAACTATTCCAAAACTAAATAAGAAAAATTAGGATGTATTTAAAATGGATTCTTATTCAATAATAGAAAAACCCCATTTAACAGAAAAAAGTATGAATGCCATTGACCAAAACAATGAGTTAACATTCAAGGTTAGAAGGACAGCACGCAAATCCCAGATAAAAACTGCTTTTGAAGAACTATACGCTGTGAAAGTGGAAAGGGTTAACACCCAGATAACCTCACGTGGAGAAAAAATAGCCTACATAAAACTGGAAGCAGAACACAGCGCAGAAGATATCGCTGTGAAGATGGGAGTATTCTAATCAAATCCCCCAAGGGAGGAATAATAACATGGGAAAAAGACTTATAATTCAAAGGAGAGGAAGAGGAACTCCCACTTATAGAAGTGCATCACATCGATTCAAGGGAAGGATCGCTTACAGATTTTTTGATGAAATAGAAAAAGAAGGAAGCCTCCAGGGAAAAGTGGTGGACATTATCCACGACCCGGGACGAAGCGCCCCCCTGGCACTTGTCAAATTCGAAAATAACGAAAAATTACTCATTCTTGCTCCGGAAAGTATACAGATTAATGATGATATTGCCTGCGGAATTTCAGCACCCATAAATCCCGGTAATTCCCTACCGCTTTCTGAAATTCCAGAAGGAACACCACTATATAATATTGAAAAAAATCCAGGAGACGGTGGAAAATTCGTCCGATCATCTGGAACTTACGCTTCTTTGATCACCCACGATGTTGGTAAAGCCATATTAGAATTACCATCCGGGGAATTAAAGGCATTCCATCCCCAGTGCAGAGCCACCATAGGAGTGGTTGCCGGCGGAGGAAGAAAAGAAAAACCATTCCTTAAAGCAGGGAACAGACACTACGCCACAAAAGCCAAAGGTAAGAAGAGCGTAGGTGTGAGAGGAGTGGCCATGAACGCAGTAGACCACCCACACGGTGGAGGTAACAGACAACATCCAGGTAAGCCAACTACCGTATCAAGACACGCTCCACCAGGAAGAAAAGTCGGTTCCATAGCTGCAAAACGAACCGGAAAGCGAAGATAAACTGAAATTATAGAGTAAGATAAAAATAGAGAAATAAAAATAACTGAATTAGATAAAGAATATTTGAGGAGGAGACTAATTGGCTAGAAAAGAATTTAGTTATCGCGGTTATACACTGGAAGAATTACAGGAAATGCCACTGGACAACGTGATCCAGCTATTCCCTTCCAGGCAGAGAAGATCATTAAGAAAAGGCTTTCTTCCCAGACAGAAGAAAGTACTGGAAAAGATTAGAAAACTCAAAAAGGAAGGAGACCAGGGCGGAAGACCTCGTGTCATCAAAACCCACTGTCGGGACATGGTAATATTACCGGAAATGGTGGGAATGACCTTTGGAATATACAATGGAAAGGTATTTGTGGAAGTAACCATCCAGCCTGAGATGATCGGGTGCTATTTCGGAGAGTTTGCAGTGACCAGACAGAGAGTGCAGCACGGAGATCCCGGTATGGGAGCAACTAGATCATCTATGTTCGTGCCCCTTAAATAATGGAGTTATAACATGTCTAAGATTAAATATGCTTACAATGAGGATATGAATAAAAAGGCCAAAGCAACAGGCAGGTCACTTAAAATATCCCCCAAACATTCTCGAGAGATATGCAACGCTCTGAGGGGAATGGAAGTGGAAGAAGCCAGGGAATACCTGGGAGAAGTTATTGAGTTGAACAAACCAGTACCCTTCAAGCGACACAACAAAAAAGTAGGACACCGAAGAGGTCTGGAAGGTTGGCCCACTGGAAGATATCCAGTTAAAGCAGCCAGCCGGATATTAGACGTACTGGAGAATGCCCAGGCTAACGCTGAATACCAAGGATTAGATACAGATAATCTGGAGATAGTTCACATATCCAGCCACCGCGGCTATGTAATAAGAGGATGGACTCCCCGAGCATTTGGAAGAGCAAGCCCCTTCAACACACCAACAACCCACATACAAATAGTACTAGGGGAGATTCAATGATTGAAAAGGATTTTGTAACAGAAGGTCTCAAAAGGACCAGAATCGATGAATACTTAGAAAACGAACTGGAAAGAGCCGGCTATGGTGGAATGGAAATCCAGGTAACACCCCTAGGAACCATGGTAGTGGTTTATGCTGAAAGACCAGGAATGGTAATAGGCAGGGGTGGAAAAACCGTACGAAACATCACCCAGAACCTTAAAAACAACTATGACCTGGAAAACCCCCAAGTAGAGGTTAAGGAAGTAGATGTACCGGAACTAAACCCTAAAATAATGGCCCATAAAATAGCAGCCATGCTGCAGAGAGGAATGCACTTCCGTAGAGTAGCATACACTGCACTGAGAAGAATAATGGGTGCCGGGGCACAGGGAGTGGAAGTAACTATATCTGGAAAGATCAGAGGATCCAGATCCGCCTGTGCTAAATTCATTGATGGATATATCAAGAAATGCGGAGAACCCTCCACCAGATTTGTGAGAACAGGATTCGCAACCGTACAGCTCAAACCAGGAGTACTGGGAATCTACGTTAGGATCATGCCACCAGGAACTATCCTACCAGATAAGGTGGATATCATTCAACCTACAATAGAGGAAACCCCTATTGATACCGTAATGGAAGAGGTAGTGGAAGAACCAACTGAAACAGCAATTGAAGAACCAAAGGAAGAATCCATTGCAGACCAGGTGGAAGATGAAATTACCGAGCCAACTGAAGACCAAGAAGACATCGAAAAAATCGAAAAAGAAGCTGTTGAAGAACCAGTAAAAGAAGAAACAGCTGAAACAGAAGCTGAAACAGTAAAGAAACCCGCAAAGAAATCTACTAAGAAACCTGCTGAGAAAAAAGCCGGAACAGTAAAGAAATCTGCTGAAGAACCAGTAAAAGAGGAAACCGCTGAAGAACC
>JAJRAE010000050.1 GCA_028682985.1 Methanobacterium sp. | reverse complement strand
CGTGATCATTTATCAGGAATGGGTATTCATTATAGCCGTGGGAGGATCCACGGTATTTAATTATCTTAATGTTTCTAGTGGCTACTTTATTTGTGTAGATGGTGTCCAGTAGGATAACACAATCTGCCACATATTCCTCTAATCCATATCTAGTTAGACTTTTCTCTCCTCTTTCCCCAGTTATTACTGCAGTAAGTCCCTGGTTTTTAAGCCAGTTAAATAGTCTTCGCAGTTCAGAGCGTAGGATAAATTCGTTGGGTAGGCCAGCGAATATGGCTTCAATGGTATCAATCACTATTCTTTTTGCACCAATTTGTTCCATAGCGTATTTTATTCTGATGAAGAGCCCTTCCAGGTCGAAGTCGCCTGTTTCCTCAATCTCTGCCCTTTCCAGAAACACATATTCTATGATTAGCTTTTTTTGTTCCTCTAATTTACTTATATCTACTCCGAGAGACGTGAAGTTCTTTATTAAATCTTCTTCATTCTCTTCAAAGGATATGAAAACACCGGGTTCATTATTTAAGGCACCTTCCACCAGGAACTGCATGGCAAACATGGTTTTACCTGAACCAGCAGCACCACAAATCAGGGTAGGCCTTCCTTTAGGCAAACCGCCTTCAGTTATTTGATCTAATCCATCAATACCACTGGAACATTTCTCCAATTTAGCAAAAGTAGATTTATCAACCATTTCTTACACTCCAAACCCTAAAAACTACAATCATTACATGATTTAACATTTTTTAACAACTATATATTAAATTTTTATCTTTAATATAAACCGATAAACTTATATAATCCATTTTAAAGGCCTGAATTTAAATTAAATTAATTCTTTTTTTAAAATACAGAGCTAATCTTTTTTTTAAAAATAACACTTTTAAATGAAATTAATAATTCCAAAATATTTATATAGTTACATATGAACATGTATTCATATGATTGATGATGTCTGCCAGATTAAAAGTATAAATGAAAAGGCTGTAAAAGAAGTTAAATCCAAAATGCTCGATTATGATATCTTAATTGAGATATCCGATAACTTTAAGATGTTAGGAGACCCCACCCGTATTCAGATCCTTTACGCACTTGCCCGGAGAGAATTATGCGTTTGCGACCTGACAGCCGTCCTCAATATGAGCCAGTCCGCCATATCACACCAACTGAGATTACTCAGAACAAAAAACATGGTTAAATTCAGGAAAGAGGGTAAAATGGTCTACTACAAGCTGGCAGATGAACATGTAGTCAAATTTATGGAAATGGGAGTTGCACATGCCACAGAGAAAAAATAACCAGACAGAGGAAAGTTTCAAACCCTGCCCCTACTGCACAGTGGATGTCCTGGAGGAAAAAACTGAGAATCACCGTCCTTACCTCATAATAACCATATCCGCAATTATACTGCTAATTGGCATCTTAATGGAATTCCTATTTGGACAGAAATTAATAGCTCAATTACTATTTTTAATAGTTGCTGCCACATCTGGATTTGAAACCATTAAAAATGGAATAACCTCACTTACCCAGGGTCGTATAACCATCAATCTTCTCATAACCATAGCTGCAGCTGGCGCTTTCATAATTGGAGAAGGAGCTGAAGGTGCCAGCGTGCTTTTCCTTTTTTACATCGCTGAATATTTGGAGGATTATGCTGGTGAACGGGCCCGTAAATCCATAGGTGCCCTGGTTAAACTGGCCCCAGATACTGCCCTGGTCAAAAGAGAAGAAAAGGATATTGTGGTTCATGTGCACGCAGTACAGAAAGGCGAAACTGTGGCAGTTAAACCAGGTGATAAGATACCACTGGATGGAAGGGTAATAAAAGGCTATTCCACAGTTAATCAGGCCGCAATTACTGGTGAGAGCTTACCAATCAACAAATCAGAGGGTGATGAAGTCTACGCAGGGACCATAAACCAGGAAGGATACCTGGAAATACTGGTAACCAGATCATCAGGAGAGAGCGTAATATCCAGGATAATTAAACTGGTGAGTGAATCAAAGAAAAGGAAATCATCCACTGAAAAATTTATAGACAGATTTTCCAGATATTATACTCCTCTAATAATTTTATTAGCGGTTCTCATTTCTATTATACCACCATTCTTACTGGGACAGCCCTTTGATACCTGGTTTTACCGTTCTTTGGTGCTCCTGGTTGTTTCATGCCCCTGTGCACTGGCCATATCCACCCCGATCTCCATGGTATCTGCAATCACCTCTGGAACCCGTAATGGTGTATTGATTAAAGGGGGTGAGTATGTGGAGGAGCTGGAGAAAACTGAAGTTATGGTGTTTGATAAAACCGGCACTCTCACCCAAGGTAAATTAGAGGTAACCGATATTATACCCTTTGATGGATTTACCCTGGAAACTGTTATGTCAAAAGCAGTCTCACTGGAGAATAGATCCAGCCACCCTCTGGCAGAGGCTGTTCTTAAATATGCGGATAAAATAGATATTAAACCAGAAGATGTCTCAAGTTTTCAATCCATACCAGGTAAAGGAGTTAAAGGCGAGATTAATGGTGAAACCTATTATGCAGGTGCTTTTAATCTTTTTGAGTCTAAATTCAAAGAGGATGCTCTAATGAGAAAATTGAAAGAATCTGGAAAAACCATGATCATCATTGCCAGTGCAAATCAGATCATGGGAATAATAGGTCTCATGGACACCGTTAAAGATTCTGCAAAAGCGGCTGTGGATAATCTGAATGGACAGGGTATTAAAACAGTGATGCTCACCGGTGATAATGAGAGCACCGCCCAGGCAGTTTCTAGTGAATTAGGTTTGGATGATTATTATTCCCGATTACTACCAGAGGATAAGGTGAATGTGATTGATGATCTATTAAAGAAACATAAGCATGTGGTAATGGTGGGTGATGGTGTAAATGATGCTCCTGCACTGGCCAGATCAAATGTGGGGATTGCTATGGGTGCAGCTGGTTCTGATGTGGCCATTGAAACCGCGGATATATCTCTTATGAAAGATGATTTAAGCCGCCTCAACTACCTATTAAAATTAAGTAAACGAACTATGAAAATTGTTAAGGAAAATGTAACAGCATCCATTTTAATTAAAGTTTCCTTTGCCATAATGGCAGTCCTTGGATTAATAACATTATGGATGGCTGTACTGATAGGTGACATGGGTCTCAGCCTGGCAGTGATCCTAAATGCACTCCGTGTTGGGCAAAAATAAATTTTTTTAATATGTCAATAAAATAAAAAAAATAAAATATACAATAAAAAAAATTTAACTACTACATTGAAACGTAGCTGGGCAATCTCTGGTTTGTTTTATAGAAGCTCATTATCTTGCTGAACATATACACTAATGAATTATAGCTGATTTTACCAAGAGTGGTTGTAACATATGCTGGTGGTTTGCTGTTAGTTGTTATGTAGTTCTTAATAGTCTGGGCTATGGATAAGAATTCCTTTTTATAGATAGATCCACTTTTATAGCTGTTGGTGGAGCTGGATGGTGTGTTCACATTTTTAATGGTAATCGGAGTTGTTGAACCACTATCTGCCTGTATAGTGGCTGTTACCAGAAGATTTAAAAATTTAGGCATAGTTATCTGTCCAGCAGATGTGGTGACGTAGTTAGGTAGTCTTTTGTTTGTATCATAGAAGCTTTTAACACTGGCAGCTGCGGTAGCTACCTGACTCACTGTTAGAGTTGAAGAACTGGGTGTGCTAGTGGCAGCCCAGTAAATAAGCTTAGATACGAAGGTAGGAACCAGTGGTGAAAGCTCGGGATGCGGTCCACTTAAAACAACCCTTCCATTACCATAATAATCACCAACAATAGCCGCGTAGCCGTTATATCCTGTGGAACCATCCCCGTAGGTCGCAAATACTTGGGCGTTTCCACTTATGTACATGGCCGGGCCATTATAATGGGCCAGAGTTTTAGTGCCGCTGGTGCCTAGCACCTGCTCACCAGCAGATGTTATCTGCAGAGGCAGGCCCCCTTCATAACTCACTGCTTTACAGCGCACATGGGGTGCTATTCCCCACCCATCATAATAATAATCAGTATGAGAAGCTGCAGAGTATGCTCCTGCACATATTCCAATATATCCTTTGCCGCTGGCCACGAAATTTCTGATAGCCGAGCCACTGATACTTCCACTATTAAGGTAGTAATAACCCCCACTTCCGCCTGGCATTGCCAGAACATCATAGCCAGTCAGGGTGGCAGAGTTAATAATCGTAGAAGTAGAATAAGAGAAAATCACATCAGCTATTACACTATTAGTGTTAGCATAGTCCAGTGCTCTTTTTATTCCATTGACACAGTTGGTACTTGCCTCACTTCCACTGTAAATAAGTACCTTAATGGTTTTAACGGCTCCAGCCGCATTTAATGTTTCCGTTGAACTAGAAGTGTAACTGGTGTCTGACCCGGAATATCCTTCTGATCTTTCAGATGAATTCCCAGTATTACCTGATACAGATTTATTGCTCGTGTTGTAGTTTATACTTGAATTTCCAGTATTATTTTCCTCTGCGAAAATTGTTCCAGTATTTAAGGTCAGGGTCAATGCAAGTAAAAATAAAAACCCCATTAATATTTTCCGTTTCGTTATACCGCCCCCAATTAATTTCTTAATTCTGATTTGGAGTTATATGTCTCTGGCTAATAATATTTAAATCTATACCTGAAATTGTAGTCAAGTAATGTATCATTTTGGTTCAACCATCATCTTTAACTCAGCTATCCTTCCTTTTAAACCAAAGGCCATAATTGTAATTAACAGAGCGGTGAATGAAAGGAATAAATAGGCAAATCCATATGCAGACGTTGAACTACCCATAGATGCAATTATTGCACCCACTACTGTACCTCCAATTAACTGACCAATACTGGTGTTGATGTTAATTAAACCCTGACCAGCAGCCCTCTCATATACGGGAAATTCATTAAGCATTATAAAACGCACAGGAGCTCCTAAAAGTGCTGACAGTCCCAAACCAATGAATATCCCCGACAATATGAAGAAATTAAACTGGTAGCCTACAACTCCGAATATGAAAAGCCCAGCAGCCAATGCCAGACCCCCGGTGATCATCAGAATTTTTGACCCCACCTTGTCAAGAACCCTTCCAACAACCGGTGCTCCAATGCCCATAGCCACAACCAATGGTAATAACATGAGGCTTGCCTGTGAATTATTAAACCCCAGAGCCACAATTGCAAAGGCAGGTATAAATATCATGCCAGCCTCATTTAAACCCGAAAATATGGATATAACACTGGTTAAGGTTATTTCCCTGTTTTTAAAAAATTCCGGTTTAATAACAGGATCCTGGGATCGCATCTCCACCTTTAAAAAAATAAAGAGAAATACTGCAAATATTATTAAAAAGGGCCAGACCTGCCCTGATAAAATGCTGGTAAATAAATGCTCAGTGTTTAAATGGTTGATGGCATAGGTAAGTGATGCCAGCGATATCCCCAGCACCAGGATGCCTTTCCAGTCAAAGTATTTAACCTCTTTCTTACCTGTTTTAGGAAGTAAAAATAGGCTGAGGATGATTACCAGAAGAGCTATGGGAATATTTATAATGAAAAGCCATTGCCAGCCATATTCAATAATTAATCCCCCTATAATGGGCCCTAATATATAAGCCACCCCAAAAACTGCGCCGATGATTCCCAGAGCACCTCCCCGTTTCTCTGGTGGAAAGGTGTCCCCGATAAAAGCACTGGCTATGGGGAATATCCCTCCTGCACCCAGACCCTGAATAGCCCTCCCCAGAAGCAAGATCTCAATTGAAGGTGAAAAAGCGGTTATGAAAGAACCCACACCAAAAAGAAACACATCAAGGATGTAGATAAATCTCCTACCTCTTCGGTCTGAGAGTTTTGCCATCAATGGAGTCCCCAACATGAAAAATAGGATGTAAACTGTATATATCCAGGTTAAAGTCCTGGTATCTGCCTGGAAATATATTCCAATAGCCGGTAGGGCCGGTCCCACAATGGCAATGTCCAGGGCACCCATAAGCACCCCTATAAAGAGAACTAATAAAATATGGTTTCTACCTTTACCAGCCATTATAATAACCAGGATTAATTAATAAAATAGATCATGGAATCTTTAACTTTCTTTATAAACTATTGATTTATAATATAAAAAATTAAATCTTTTTTTGAAATAAAAAATTAAAAATAGATTAAAAGGAATTTAAGTTTTTTAAAGAAGATCTACGTCTAATTGAATATAATT
>JAJRAE010000216.1 GCA_028682985.1 Methanobacterium sp. | reverse complement strand
ATATTATAATAGATATTAAAGCAAAACTGGATATCGATGGGCCTTTATAACCATAATTTTTGTTTTTATCTTGTGAATAATAAACTTTTATCTTGATATAGTGCGTTTTCCGGGCACATTTCTATTACCAGCAGAAACATTCAGTATTTCATTTATAATTGCATCTCATTCACTTTACCTAAAACTTCCTTCAAAGTGTGGATCTCGGTTTGTTTACAACAGGTCATAATGTCATCATCTGTTCCCTGTTCCAATTCTTCTATACGATTTTCCAGCCAATCACAAAGTTGGATAAATTCATCATTCATTTTTTCTCACCTTCACTTCTTTTAACCAAATTAGACTGACATAATAACCATTTTAACAGATTCAGTTAATTCCTGTAATTTTTGGGCAGATTTAGATTCAATATAGGCTCTTATTAAGGGTTCGAATCTGGATGGCCGGAGTAATATGAATGAATCCTCTAAATCTATTCGTACCCCATCAACGGTGTTAATAGAATTTTCTGGGATGAATGCAGAAATGAATGCTTCGATAACCTCATTTTTTTTCTCATTTTCGCATTCAATGGTGAATACAGTTCGATTGTACTCCTCTATTTGTGAGGCTAGATTTGATATGGTGGTGTCTTTTTTAGCCAAAATTTCCATCATTTTCAAAACCGAAAAAATCGCATCAAAACAATTCTGAAATTCCGGAAAAGCATACATTCCAGGTTCATCACCGCCAAAAATCGCATTTGTATTATCTATTTCATTTAAAACATTATCGACGGATGTTTTAATAAGTTTTCCCCCTTCATTGGATATTATTTCATCCAAAGACAGTGATGCAACCACTGATGATACTATGTTTCCTCCAGGATGCTCTTCAAGTGCATATTTAGCAAAGATTCCTAATATGGTCTGATCCCGGATTATGTGTCCATTTGGATCAATGAAAACAACTCGATCACTGTCATTGTCCAGTAAAATACCCATATCTGCACCTATGGCTGTTGTGAGTTCTGATACTAATGATATTCTTTTAGGATGGGGCACAGAAAAATCATCATCCAGCTCATGGTCTTTACTGCCTATCAGGACGGTTTCGCAATTTAGTTCATTCAGTATTTGAGGAGCAAAAGGCTTATTTGTGCCTTCTTCACTGTCTAAAACGATTAAAAATGCCTTATTATTGACAATATCAGTTTTAATATGTTTAAGAACAGCTTTGATATAATTTTCCCTGTATTCATGAACGAGTCTTAAGTCTCCTATTTCATTCCATGGAACTTTTGCAGCATGTTTCTGATTTAGGGGAATCTCATGATCACTGAATATCATAATATCAACCTTTTCAGGTCTTAAATGATATTTACTGATGGTGATCACGACGTTAGCGTTATAAAAATCACCGTTATAGTGTATTACGGGTATTGGAGCAACTCCGAGATCAATAACATCTAAACCTGCTGCCATCAAACCGGTGGTTAAAGATCTCTTAATCATTCGCGAGGGAATACTAATGTCCCTACCAATTATTACTCTTTTCCCTGGGCCAAGATAATTACCCAAGGTAGTTCCTAAATCGCTGGCGAAATTATTAGTAATCTCAACATTTACAACCCCTCTAATAGTCTGGACATATTTGGACATATCAAACCCCCCTATATTATATATCCCCCGAATTAAATTGGGTGGAATAAATTTGAGTCTACATTTGACTCTGGTAAAATTATGATATTGTTGGAAATGGTTCTTTTATAGTGAACCCTACTTTTTGGTCCTAGAAGCGCTGAACTCCCTAATATTGCGCCTCTTTCTATAAAACTTCCCCTTTCAATTTGACATTCTGAATCAACTATGCAGTCTTTTAAATACGAACTGGTTCCAATTTTGCTACCTGGAAAAATTACAGAACCTTTAATGGTTGAATTTTTTTCTAAATGAACATTGTCTCCCAAGACCGTGTTTTTCCCTACTTCTGACCCACTTTCTATGACACAACCATCTCCTAAAACTAAGGGACCTACTAAACGGGCAGTTTCATGTATTTTAACATCTTCACCCACCCACATATTTCCTAATCTACCAACACCCTCCTTTAAACATTTTCCAGGAGGTTCTGGTCCTATATTCCTGTTAAGAACATCATAATTTGCTTTAAGATACGTTTCAGGTCTTCCTACATCATTCCAATATCCATCGGAGACGAAACCGTAAATACCAGCTTCGTCGTCAATTAATTGGGGAAAAATGTCTTTGGAAAAGTCTATTTTTTCTTCTTGACCATCTGTATAGTTGAATATCTCTGGTTCAAGAACATAAGTACCTGTATTGGCGATTTTACTGAAAACTTCTGATGGTGATGGTTTTTCTAAAAATTTTATAATCTGCTGGTCATCATCCAGCACAGCTATCCCAAAATCTCGGGGATTCGGAACACGTTTAAGTACAATGGTGGCAAGAGCTCCCTTTTTTTTATGGAAAGCTAAAATTTCATTTAAATCCACATCAACTAGCACATCACCACTTAAAACAAAAAAAGTTTCATCAAAATATCTAGCTGCCTTCTTAACCCCACCAGCAGTTCCTAAAGGCTTTTCTTCTACAGAATATGTTATATTCAACTCAGGATAATCTTTTTCAAGTAAGGCTTTTATCTGGCTTTTTAAATAGCCTAATGTAACTACTAACTCATCATAACCTGATTCTTTTATTTTATCAACAATGTACTCAATCATTGGCCGATTAGCAACCGGAATTATTGGCTTTGGTCGGGATAAAGTAAGCGGACGAATTCTACTTCCTTTGCCCCCAGCCATCAATACAGTTTTTATCAACTAATCACTCTTTTCAAGATTAATAAATCTTCTATTCATAATTATAGTGCTCAAATTATAAGTAATAATAGGAAATTGATAAAAACCATCATTTTTTGCTTTTTAATCTAAAAAAAACATCTATCTCACACCAATAACTGCTTCAATGTTCTCTAATGTGAAATTTTAGAGTTTCATGATAATAACTGTAGTACGCTAATATAATGCTAAGCATTCTGTTATTATTTCTTCAAATTCATTTATATTCTTTTATCAGGAATTTTTTTCTAACGAGTGGAAAAATAGAGAGATCATAAACTATTCTCTCGAGCTTTTCCTCATCCATAAATAACCCCTCATAACTAAAATATCGTTCACAAAATTTAGATGAATCAAAAAACATAATAATAATTGATATTGCAATAAATCAGTGAACTTTTTTATATTTTTTATTTTAAAAACTAATTTAAATGAGGTTTTAAAGATGAAAGGTTTGGCCATGTTACGAATTGGGGAGATAGGATGGATTGAAAAAGATAGACCAGAATGTGGTGTAAGAGATGCTATCATCAGACCAATAGCCCTGGCACCCTGCACTTCTGATGTGCACACTATTTGGGAGGGGGCTCTTGGTGAAAGGCATAATATGATCCTGGGTCATGAAGCGGTTGGTGTTGTAGATGAAGTAGGACATGATGTTAAGGACTTCAAGCCAGGTGATAGAGTAATAGTACCAGCAGTTACTCCTGATTGGGGGTCGAATGCTGCTCAAAGAGGTTTTCCAACTCAAAGCGGTGGTCTTCTGGGAGGTTGGAAATTCAGTAATTTTAAGGATGGTGTTTTCAGCGAATTTTTCCATGTAAATGATGCAGATAATAATTTGGCAATTCTACCTGATAATATGCCCCTCGAAGCGGCGGTTATGCTTCCTGATATGTTGAGTACTGGATTTATGGCGGCAGAAAATGCTAATATAGAATTTGGTTCCACAGTAGCAGTTTTAGGTGTTGGCCCGGTGGGTTTATGTGGTATAGCGGGAGCAAAACTTAAAGGTGCTGGAAGGATATTTGCCGTGGGTAGCAGACCTAAACCAATTGAAATAGCCAGAAAATATGGTGCAACAGATATAATCAACT
>JAJRAE010000076.1 GCA_028682985.1 Methanobacterium sp. | reverse complement strand
CCACCGCCGGAACCCTCATGCTTAAAGGAGACATGAAGGAGATGGATCCAGAATTTGTAAGGGGGGCTACCATGCCCAGATATGGACCGACACTCTATGTTGGTGCTGGAATACCCATACCCATAATTGATGAGGAGATGGCTAAAAGAACAGCAATCAGTGATGAAGAAATAGAATGCCGAATACTTGACTATGGTGTGCCCCGCAGGAGCAAACCAACAGTCAGACCGGCCAACTACCAGGAACTTAAAAGTGGCACTATAGAACTGGATGGAATAGAAGTACCAACATCACCCTTATCCAGCCAGAAAAAGGCTCTGGAAATCGCTCTAAAACTCAAAGAATGGATAGATAAAGGAGAATTTTACCTGACCAATCCAGTTGAGAAACTACCCACTGCGGGTGTTTCAGTAAAACCCCTGGAAATAGAGAAACCCTCCATCCTGGTAAAGGATTTAAAGGGAGAAACACTTATCCTGGCCCGTACAACTGATGATATCAGCGAAGTTGCAAAGAAAATGGTGCAAAACAGTATTAATCACCTGCCGGTGGTTGATGAGAAAAATAAACTTCTGGGTATTGTCACATCCTGGGATATAGCCAATGCTGTAGCCCATGGTAAGAAAAAATTAACTGACGTCATGACCAAGAGAGTAATCATAGCCCGGGAGGAAGAGCCTGTTGATGTTATAGCCCGGCGGATAGATAAAAATAAGATATCAGGTCTTCCCATAATTGATAAGGATAATCATGTTAAGGGGATGGTTACAGCCGAGGATATTTCCAGATTAATAGGTGGTGATAAAAAATGAAAGCATGGCTAAACTTCTCACCCAGCATAGTAAACCGGACCATCATATCAGATCTGGTTAAAAACTTCGACATAACATTCAATATTCTGCGGGCGGATATCACCCCCAAGGGGGGGAAGATGCTCATTGAGATTAGTGGATCACAAAGAAAAAAAGCCATAGAATTTCTGGAAAAAGAAGGAATCCAACTAATACCCATTAAAAAGGTGGTTAAGAAGGATGAGGAGAAATGCATAGACTGCGGAGCATGCATATCACTCTGTCCTGTTAAGGCCATCTGTCCAGCCGAGGATTGGACTGTAGAGGTGGATGATCAACTCTGCATTGGCTGTGGATTCTGCACCTACTCCTGCCCCACCCGAGCTATCAAGGTTACGGAGTAACGTAATTTAAGTATCTGGACAATTAAGGAAATAATTTTTTTTAAATTTTTGTAATAGAAAAATATAGATCGATAAATTAAAATTTTCTTTAAATTCTTTTTACATAATCTAGTTCCTGGAAAATAATGGTATAATCTGATCCTTTGGCCCTATTAAGGTCTATTGTTCCGTCAAGCTGATTTACCAGGGATTTTACCAGTCTAAGGCCCAGGGTAGAGTTGTGATCGAAGTCGATATTTGAAGGGATTCCCTTTCCATAATCTTCAATTATCAGCTTATATTTCTCTTCCTGAGGATGTAGTTCCACTCTGATGATTCCTTCTTCATCATCTTTATATGCATATTTTAAGCTGTTAGAGACCAGTTCACTGATTATCAATCCAAGAGGTACCGCTGTTTCAATATTTAAACAAATCTTATCCAGATTGGTAACTAAGTTCATCGCTTTTTTACCATAAGAATCAAATAAATTAGAAATAAGGTTTCTTATATAATCAGATAGGTTAATACTATTCAAATCTTTTGATTGGTATAGCATTTCATGGATCATGGCCATGGAGAGCACCCGGTTCTGACTTTCCTTTAAAACATTCACTGCAGTGGGATCCTCCTTAACATAATCTTCCTGCAGATCCAATAAACTGGAGATTATTTGTAAATTGTTCTTAACCCGATGATGTATTTCCTTTAAAAGCAGTTCTTTTTCTTCGAGTGAGGATTTAGTCCTTTCTTCTGCTTCTATTCTTTTAGTAATATCATTAATAATTGAAAATAATAGCACTCCTTCTTTAAATTTAATAGGTGAGGAGAATAACTCCACTGTTTTAACATCTCCATTTGCTATTTTATGAGGGGCAGTCAAATATTTTATTTCTTCATTTTTAATCTGTTTTCTTAATTCAACTATTTCATCAGGAGGTAATTGGTTTATTTCATGGATATTCATTTTTTTCAAAGTTTCCAGTGGATAACCATAGAAACTGCCTGCAGCAGGGTTGGCATCTATAATATTCCCAGTATCAGGATCAACTAAAAGCATAATAGCATTACTCAGTTCAAATAACATCCTAAACCGTTTTTCACTTTCAATCAAATCTAATTCTGCTTTTTTTCGCTGTGTAATTACATCGAATATAGCTACGAAGTAATTCTTCTTAGGACTGTAGGCGGAAACTGAGAAACACTCTTTTAAGGATTCTATATAAATTTCAAATGTTTCTGGGTTTCCGGTGGATGCTACTCTACCATATAACTCAAATAAATTTTTATCAGTCTCCTGGATATCCGGGATTATTTCACTTACTTTTTTACCCTCAACATCTTTCAACCCGGTTAATGATTCAAAAGTTTTATTAACACT
>JAJRAE010000010.1 GCA_028682985.1 Methanobacterium sp. | reverse complement strand
TTTCATAATAACGCCAACCGATCCTGTTCCCAGTGGTATTGGCTGTCCTATTATAATATTTTCAATTATACCGGTGAGATGATCTATTTCTCCTCTGATGCTGGCCCTTAAAAGGTGCTTGCCTGTTTCTTCAAAGGATGCACGTGCCAGTACACTGGCTTTCTCACCGCTGATACCATGTCTTCCTATGGACTTAACAGATCCATCAGAAGTCATCATATCTGCCACCAACATGATGTGTCTCACATCAACAGTTAATCCTTGTTCTTCCATGGTGCTCTGGGCTTCATGAATGACGGCATTTCTGGCGGCTTCTATTCCCAGAACCTTTTCTATTTCATGGATGTCATTGGTGGTGGTTCTGGTTTTATCTACACCTTCCATCTTCAGTACAGCGCCAAGGTTCGAACCTTCGGTATGTATAACCCATTCTAATTCTTCTTTACTTATAACAACTTTTCCGATGTTTTTAACTCCGCTTATCTGTAGATCGCGGACTTTATCGGCTAAAAGTCTAAGTTCTCTTATGGCGTGTTTAGATTCAGAAATTGTAGGTTCAAAACTTAGTAGGTTCTTATTTATTTCTACCCTTTTAAAAGCTTTTTCTATCTTGGCCAGGATGACGTCCATCTCCAGTCTTTTATCCTGAACTTTGTTATCATCGATTTCTATGGTCATGCTCATGTCTGCATAGTTCACATTGAAATCCATGAGTATATCGTTGAGAACTATCTTACCAATCTGGTTAGCAATCTTCCTCACGAATTCCTCATCAGTTCCATAGCCTTCTTCAAAGTATATGGCCATGGTAGGTGTTGATATCTTTTTACGGGCATCTACTATTTCTATAAGTCTTGGTAATCCTAATGTTACGTTTAATTCTGCCACTCCCGCGTAGTGAAAGGTACGCATGGTCATCTGAGTACCGGGCTCCCCCACAGATTGAGCAGCCACAGTGCCCACCGCTTCACCATTCTCCACACCGGCACGTTCGTATGCCTTTTTTATTTCATCGACAAGGCTTTCCAGTTCCTTAACCTTTAAATTATGTCTCTCAGAAGCTTCTGCTATCTCATGAATGAGCTTTTCTGGAAAGTCAGCTTTTTTCTTTTTAACAACACTTGTTACCTTTTTAATATCCACAAAACCACCCAATTAGTCCTTAAATTTTATTTCAGTAATAATTAATCCTGCTTTTTATTTGGCTGCCTTGGATTTTATCCTCATTTCCTCTATCATACGGTCGATATCTGCTACCTTTCCATAATCACTTTTAGCAGGATCTACTCCATCTTCACCATATTTACTCTGGATTATTATTCCCCTGTTGTCCCGGACGGTTCCATCGGTCTGTACACTCAGATCTTGCAGAGCATTAACCAGTCTTCTTTGCATGTATCCGCTCTGAGCGGTACGTATTGCGGTATCCACCAGTCCTTCACGTCCCCCCATAGCGTGGAAAAAGAATTCTAAGGGGTCTAATCCTTTTTTGTAGCTGGAATGTACGAATCCACTTGCTTTGGCACCCAGATCACCTTCTTGGAAGTGTGGTAGAGTTCTTTTACTGTAACCTCTCTCTATTCTACCACCACGAACTGACTGTTGACCTACACAGGCAGCTATCTGGGTCAGGTTTAACATGGAACCACGTGCACCGGTTAATGCCATTATAACCGCATGGTTGTCCATTCCAAAGTAGCTTTCTGCTATTTCCCCTGATTTATCCCTAGATTCCCCAAGCACCTGCATGATCTTCATCTCCAGAGTTTCCCTGAGGCTTCTTCCGGGCAGAGCTTCCAATTCATCGTTACGGTAGGCTTGAATGAGCTGTTCTACTCTAAGCTCTGCCTTGCTTAAAAGCTCCTCTATGCGATCTTTGGCCTCCCGGGGGATTTCCTCATCAGCAGTGCTGGTGGTGAATCCTCTTTTCATTATACCGGATATAGCAAGTTTGGTGGCTGAGTCCAGAAATTCTCGGGCCTTATCTGTACCATAGTCCTTTACAACTGAGTCCAAAATCTTACCAGAGAATGCTCCATAGGCTTTCTCATCTATGGCACCAGTTTTTAATTGTCCGTCCTCTATGACTACGTAAGCATCATTTTTACATTCCTGTTTCAGGCATTCATCACACTTCCTGCATATCTCTGCCTGGTAAACCATGTTCAGATCATCGGGAAGCAATAGACTGAAAACTTCCTTACCAGTCCAGTCCTCATTTCTCCGCTCAGGAATAGGTAACCTTGATTTTATAAGCATCTGATAGACTTGGTCTTCTTTAAAAACAGATCCTTCTCTTGTTAAAAGATAGGCACCTGATATATGGTCGTGTATTCCTCCAATGATGGGTCCTCCAAATCTAGGTGAAAGGATATGTTCCTGTACTCTCATTAATGATTTTGCCTCTGCACGGGATTCTTCGGTCTGGAATACATGCATATTCATTTCGTCACCGTCAAAATCAGCATTGTATGGAGGGCATACACAGAGGTTTAATCGGAATGTTTTATAGGGTAAAACCTTTACTTCATGTGCCATCATAGACATCCTGTGCAGGGAGGGCTGTCTGTTGAACAGCACAATATCTCCATCCATCAAGTGTCTTTCCACCACATATCCTGGTTCTAATTTCTCTAATATGGAGTCCTTGGTTTCTTCATAGACTCTTATCTTCCGTTCATCCGGTCTTATTACATAATTTGCTCCAGGATGTATTTTCGGACCATTTTCTATGTGTATCTTCATATCTTCGATATTCCAATCAGTTACATATACAGGTACAGTAACTTCTCTAGCTATCATCTCTGGCACGCCCACTTCGTTGATGCTGATGTTTGGATCTGGCGATATAACTGTTCTGGCTGAGAAGTTAACCCTTTTACCGGATAAATTACTCCTGAACCTGCCTTCTTTTCCTTTTAATCGCTGGGCCAGTGTTTTTAGTGGTCTTCCTGATCGGTGCCTTGCTGGTGGCACTCCGGAAGCTTCGTTATCAAAATATGTGGTTACATGGTACTGCAGGAGTTCCCATAGATCCTCCACAATTAGTTGGGGTGCACCGGCTTCCATGTTCTCCTTAAGTCTCTGATTTATTCTCAGGATGTCCACCAGTTTATGGGTCAGATCATCCTCAGATCTTTCCCCTGTTTCCAGGGTTATGGAAGGCCTTACAGTAACTGGGGGCACAGGTAGTACGGTTAATACCATCCATTCTGGTTTGGCAACATCGGGGTTTATTCCAACTAGTATGTAATCATCTTCTGCTATTTTCTCCAGCCTCTCCCTAACTTCGGAGGAGGTGAGTTTGTAATTACCTTCCACTATGGAAACTGGTTTGTCTATCTTAATTTCCTCTTTCTCCTCATCACAGTGGGGACATTTATCCCTGCGGGCCACGGTATACACTTCTTTAATAACAGCAGTTATACTCTCCTCATTTTTGATTTTGGTTTCAATTTTATCTTTATAATCTACTATCTCACTTTCTGTAAGGAGCACCCTTCCACATTTACTGCATGTAGATCTTAATATTTTGTGAATGGTATCAGCAAATCCCACATGAATAACCGGTCTAGCCAGGTTAATATGGCCAAAATGTCCCTGACAATCTCCTCCTTTGGATCCACAGGATCGGCAGCGGAGACCCGGGTCAATCACCCCTAATCTGGGGTCCATTAAACCGGCTTCTATGGGGTAGCCGTCCTCATCATAGGTGTCTGGGGTGACGATTTTAGTAACCGACATCTTCCTAATATTTTCCGGGGATAAAAGACCGAAATTTATCTGGGAAATTTTCTTTAGAATTCCTTGCAAGTTATTCTCTCCTATAAACTATTTTCTAATAATTTATATCTTATTAAATTGATTTTATTCCTCTTTGTATGCTTATTAGGCTTTATCTTCCAGAACTATTTTAGGGAATATACAAAGGCTTTTAAGTTCATCTAGTAATAATTTGAAGGCGTATGATATTTCCACAGGGAAAGTATCCACATCTCCACATATAGGGCAGTATCTTTTATCCCTTATGCGGTCGTAGATGGCAACCATCCCACATTCACATACTATGGCCTCATATTTGTCTGATTCATCCAGAAGTCGTTCCTTCAGGGCTAACGCAGCTCCATGAGCAATTAAACAGTCTCTTTCCATCTCTCCAAATCTGAGTCCACCTTCCCTGGCTCTTCCCTCAGTTGGCTGTCTGGTCAGCACCTGAACTGGTCCTCTGGATCTGGCATAGACTTTGTCCGAGGTCATGTGATGCAATTTCTGGTAGTAGGCTACTCCTACAAAGATTTCTGCTTCTATGCGCTCTCCAGTTATTCCATTGTAAAGTGATTCCCTACCAGCAACTTCAAATCCATTAGCCTTTAAAAGGTCCATTATTTCCAGTTCGTGGTTTCCGCTGAATGGTGTTCCGTCCATACGGGTTCCTTCCAGTGTTCCTGCTTTACCAGCCAGCATCTCTAATACCTGTCCCACTGACATCCTGGACGGTATAGCATGGGGGTTTATTATGAGATCTGGTGTGGACCCATATTCTGTAAAGGGCATATTTTCCTGGGATACTATTAGTCCCACCACCCCTTTCTGTCCGTGTCTGGAGGCGAATTTATCACCGAATTCTGGTTGTCTCTGGTCACGTACTCGTATTTTTGCCAATTTACTTCCTTCAACGGTTTCTGTCAGCATAACTGCATCCACTGTTCCGTGTTCACCGTGTCTCACAGTTACTGAGGTTTCTCTTCTTCTCTCAGCTACTGTTCCGAATTCATCTATTTCTTCCAAGAAACGGGGTGGTGAAGTTTTACCAATTAGTACGTCTCCTGATTTTACGGTTACTTCCGGGTTGACTATGCCGTCTTCGTCCAGATGTCGGTAAACTTCCTCAGAACGATAACCTCTAACTATATTTTCTGGTACTTCGAACTTATCTTCCTGTCCACCGGGATATCTTCTTTCAGATGCCTCATAAGATCTGAAAAAGGATGAACGGGCCAGTCCTCTTTCTATGGAAGCTTTATTTAAAATTAAAGCGTCTTCCATGTTGTATCCTTCATAGGACATTACCGCCACTACAAAATTCTGGCCGGAGGGCCTTTTATCGTATTGTGTAGCGTCTATACTCTTGGTTTTAACTATTGGTACCTGAGGATGGTGTAAAAGGTGCGCCCTGGTGTCTGTTCTCAGGTTGTAGTTGGATACGTACAGTCCCAAAGCCTGTTTAGTCATACCTGCTTCCATGGTGTTTCTAGGAGAGGAGTTATGATTGGCATAGGGTATGATACCGGCACATATACCCAGCATGGTGGAAGGATCTATCTCCAGATGGGTGTGCTCCGGTGTAATATCATCTTCAAAAATAGCTATAAAGGTATTTTCCTCTTCCTCCGCATCTAGATATTCTATTATGCCCATTGAAATGAGATCAAGCCAGTTCATCTCTCCCTGGGATAACTTTTCAATGTGTTCTTCTTTTAAGGCGGATTCTCCTTCATTTACAACTATGACTGGTCTTCTAGTTCTTCCGGGATCATTAAAAATGTAGATTTCGTCGGTGTCCTTATAGTAAGTTATGTTCATTTCAGGAGAGATTTCCCCGGCTCTTCTCTTCTCCCGCATGGTGTCCACGAATTCATATGGGTCTTCGGTAGTTCCAATTAACTTACCATTTATATAAATTTTAGATTTTCTCAAATATTTGGCCCCCAAATTTATAGATTCCTTTTTTTTATAATTGTATTGGATTTACTGCCTTCATTTTCTTAACAACATCTTCCAGTTCCTGTGGGTCTGAACCCTCAGATATCTTAGCCAGTATTGCCAGATTTTTCACCAGCCCACAGTTGGGACCTTCAGGTGTTTCGTTGGGACAGATCTTACCGAACTGGGTGGGATGCAGGTCTCTTGCTTCGAAGTGAGGTTGGCTTCTTGATAACGGAGAAACTACTCTTTTAAGGTGGGATAGGGTTCCCATATAACTGGTTCTGTCCAGTAGCTGGCTTACTCCCGCTCGTCCACCTACCCAGTTTCCGGTGGCGATGGCGTGTTTGATGTTCTCGGTTAATACATCAGAACGTACTGCCTGTTTTACAGATGGTTCTTTTCCTCTGGCCAGACTTCTCTCCAGCTGGTAGGTCATATCTCTTGTTAAACTAGTAAAAGCAACCCTAAACAGGTCCTCCATTAAATCTCCCGATACTCGAAGTCGTTTATTGGCATAGTGGTCCTTATCGTGTGGTTCTCTTTTATCAAAAATTACTTGCAGGAGCATTTCAGCCATTTCCGCTAGATATGTGGCCTTTTCAGCTCTTTTTTCCGGTTCCACTCCAATGTGTGGTAGCAGGTATCTGTCTATGACGTCTTCTGCCCTTTTAATCCGGTATTCCTCGGTCATTCCTTTGGCTACCCGATTACCTATATATTTAATAGCATCGTAGTTATTGGTTATTTCTGATGTTTGTATATCATCAATTAATAGGAATTGTATGTCGCTTTCTTCAGATATGCTGTTAACCAGGTCTTTATCTGTTTCCAGTCCCAGTGCTCTTAGCAGCACAACCAGAGGTATTTCTCCGGGGACATATGGGAAGGATATTCTGAGGAAAACTCCTTTTTTACGTGGTTTTCGATATTCTAAGGTTATTCTTGCCCTGAATCCGCTTTTTATTGATGTGACAATTGCTCGGGCGCGCCGGTCTTCTTTTTCACCAATTCTTTCTAGTATTATCTTGTTGGGCGCTATCTCTTCCATGGTGACGATAGCCCTTTCTGAACCGTTCACAATGAAATATCCCCCTGGATCCTGGGGATCTTCACCATTTTGTTCCAGTTCTGTTTCGTTTAATCCATTTAGATGGCATATATTTGATTTCAGCATTACCGGCATTTCACCAATGTACACGTTTTCCATTTCCTGCTCTTCTTCCCCTTTACTAAGGGACATCTCCAGGTACATGTGGGCAGAGTAGGTGAGGTTACGCAGTCTGGCCTGTGTGGGATATACTTTACTTCTAGATCCATCAGCTTCTTTGATGAATGGCTTTTCGATGGTTAAATTTCCTGTTTTTATGGAATATTCACCCTGTTCGAGTACTATAGGTTCAGTTATATCTATTATATCCTGTATACGGTGATCTACAAAGTCGTTATATGATTTGATGTGATGATCTACCAGATTGTATTCATCAAAAAATGCATCAACCAGTTCCCATGCATTTTGAACCATTAAATTCCTCCAAAAAATAAATCGTAGCTAATCATAGCTTTTTCTTAATTCCAATCATAAAATATATTAATAACATAAATGCTATTATTAATATTTTTCAACCCATTTATTATTATATAATTTGACTTTTAGAGTATAATTAATTTCACTTTTACTATTAATTAAATAAATTCCAGAATCCTTAAAGAACTAAACGATAAGTTATAAATTTTCCAGCAGTATGACTCTTCCTGGTAATTTTTAAAATATCCCCCGATTTAGCACCTATTTCCTTAACAACGGGATCATCAACCTTAATCTTAGGAAGTTGTTCTTGATGGACTTTTAATTGTTTTACAACCTTATTCGCTTCTGTCTTCGACAAAATAGAGTGATCTGGAACTAATTTGTGTTTTAAAATATCCTTCTTCACAATTGATCCTCCAGTTTAAAATCAAGAAACGGGCCCGACGGGAATTGAACCCGCGGCCACTTGGTTAAAAGCCAAGCGCTCTGCCAGACTGAGCTACGGGCCCACAACGCCCTGGCCGGGATTTGAACCCGAGTCGCGGGCTCGACAGGCCCGCATGATAGCCCCTACACCACCAGGGCAGCTCTTTAGAACGAGAGTAAACTTGATTATACTTATGCCAGCATAAATACTTTTCTTTTTACAGACATGATATATAAAGTTTGTGCTCGATTTCTTCTGATTTCAAAAATCATTTAATGAAACAGTTTTTTCATATTAGATATAAAAGAATCCCGCCTGCCGGACTTGAACCAGCAACATTCGGATCTACAGTCCGACGCTCTGCCAAATTGAGCTAAGGCGGGACATATAAATGGGACCACCCGGATTTGAACCGGAGTCTCAGGCTCCCAAAGCCCAAAGGATCGACCAAGCTACCCTATGGTCCCTTTAACAATTGCTAAACCATCTTTACCCACAGTTTAGAGCCCCGGACGGGAATTGAACCCGCGACCACGAGATTACAAGTCTCGCGCTCCACCAGACTGAGCTACCGAGGCATATTAGGTATTGGAAATGTTTGCTTAAATAGTTTTTGGTGGA
>JAJRAE010000057.1 GCA_028682985.1 Methanobacterium sp. | reverse complement strand
CCATAGTGGCCCTTGTTAAAATTTACCACCCAGCAGATGTGGAGTTCTTCTTTGACAGCCAGGTGAGTAAGAGTGGAGAACTGGCCCAGCTAGCTGGGAAGATCCTGATAGAACATGGTGTAGAGGGAAATGCCCGCACCGAACCCAACGTGGACTACCAGCTCGTAAAAGAGTCTGGTGAAACAGGAGGGGTGGTGGCCTCCAGTGATAGTGTGATAATGGACCAGGTGGAATACATACTGGACATACCCTGCTTCATCCACAAGATAAAGGAAAAAAATTTGAGTTTGTTTTAATATTTAAAAAATGTTTTTTTATTTTAAATAGGGTTTTTAAAAGTTAAAAATTAATTAATGAAAAAAAGTCAAAAAAAAATTAAATTTATTTAAAACCTTTTTTTTAATCAATATCCTCGAATCGGTTTTTCAGTTTTTCCATTACTCCGGGTAGGGTGGTATATTCCATCTCATCTGCTGGTAATCTATGTGGCTCGAATGGTCCATGTCTTCTCATGTATTCTGCGATTTCAGCTGCTTTCTGTCTGGACGGGTCGTAGGACGGGTCGTCGAACATGTCGACAGGTCCTATTAATTTACTGTTAGATATCTGGAATCCCATGGCCATAACTCTTGGTGGTCCGTCAAATCTTACTGGATAGGCGTTTCTTTGAGCTACCGGCATTAATGGTCCGTTATGTGAACCTCGCATCCATCCCCCTACCAGGTGAGGGAAGGCAAATGGTTCTACAACTTCTCCGGCTGCTGGGAATCCGGATTGTGATCTTACAATGGCAACTGGGTCGTCTTTTCCTACATATTTCCCTGCCATTAGGTTCAATCGTTCAGTGCTGACTGATGCTGCTATTTCATTGTCGTCTCTTCTCCAGATCCTCTTGATAACGTATCGGCTGATGGTTCCCAGTAGGGCTACCAGGTCGTACATTTCATCTGGGCAGCTCATAATTACTTTTTTGTGTTCCATTACATCAAATATTTCGAAGTTAAATCCATTGTGCAGTGAGGGGTCGATTACCAGTCCTGCTGTGGTGAATGGGTCAGCGAACATTTTAAACAGGGGCATGTTGAATGCTCCGGGTTCGGTTTTATCACAGGCAAATATTACCACTGGGTCGCTGGGTCTTTCTTTAAACTCCATCTCAGCTACTCCTGGTCCCATTCCTTTTATGTTTCCACTGAAAGTATCTGAGAGCAGGTCCTGTCCGGCGCCGTATAGTTTTAGTTCTCTTGCTAGGTTAGTGGATTCCAGGAATGCGTCCCAGGCAAGTTTATGGATTTCCTCGTTTTCTACACCATTTCGGTGGGTCATTATGAGTTCGGTGTCATCACCACAGTTGGTCACGTGATAATCTTCCAGAAGTTCTTCTTCTTTGGCCTTACTCAGGATTTTATCACATTTTTCAAGTATGGCTGGGTGAACCAGTCCGTGTCCTGCTACACTACCCACATCTGCTTTTATTACACTAATCGTAGTTTTTACCATTAAAATACACCTCCAAAAATGATCTTAAGTAGCCATAAGTTAAACTTTTTTACCTACTAATTCTGTTTTTAATGCTTAGAAGGTTTAAATTAACTTAAAGCTATCTACAAGTTTTTATACTAAAATTTATGTGTAGATTTCCATATATATTTATAGTTTTTAAAAGGAGAGGAAAATTTGTCCAATAATTATTGATTTTTTTAATTCATTTTTTTCCAAGTTTTCCTTTTATTTCTCCTACCATCTCCATGGTTTTTGCTTTTCCCCCTAAATCAGGAGTTATTTTTCTACCTTCTTTTAAAACTTCCTTCAGGGCTTCTTCCAGTTTAATAGCTTCTCTATACTCCTTTAAATATTTGAGCATCATAACAGCGGATAATATCATGGCAGAAGGGTTTGATATACCTTTACCCGCTATATCAGGGCCTGACCCATGTACCGGTTCAAAAAGGCCTTTTTTCTCCCCTATATTTGCTGAGGGTGTTAATCCCAGACCGCCCACTAGCCCAGCACCTTCGTCTGATAGAATATCTCCAAATAGGTTGGTGGTTACGATGACATTGAATTGTTGTGGTTTGGTTACCATGAACATGGCCATGGCATCCACATAACGGTCTTCAGCCTCTATATCCGGGTAATCCTGGGAAATGGAGTAAAATGCATCCCGGAATATTCCATCTGTTTTTTTAAGAACATTTGCCTTGTGTACTGCGGTTAATTTACTTCTGTGGTTTGATTTGGCATAGTCAAAGGCAAATTCACAGATGCGACGGGAGGAATGTCTGGTTATAACCCTTAAAGCTGTGGCTCCTTCCTCTGTATATTCTTCGATTCCAGAGTACAATCCTTCAGTGTTCTCCCTGATTATCACCAGGTCTAGGTCGGAGTATAAAGATCTTACACCGGGATAGGACTTGACCGGCCGGATGTTTGCATATAGATCCAGAGCTTTTCTCAGGGTTATTATGGCGCTTTTCTGGCCGGGCACTGTGGTTACGGCACCAAATAATGTGGCATCTGCTTGAAGGGCTATTTTGATTGTTTCATCTGGTATAGTGGTTCCAGTTTTCCTAAAACACCTATTTCCGGCATGGGCTTTTTTAAAGTTAAACTGGATATCTAAGCTATCCAGAAGCTCCAGGGCAGCCGCCATTACCTCAGGGCCGATGCCGTCTCCTGGTATTATTGCGATGTTATACATTTTGATCCATTGAATTTTAAAAAATTTTTTCTAATTAAAGATATAATTTGATGAAAAGAACTTTAGATTCTAATATTTTGAATTGTCTAATGGCTTTTAATAATTTAATATTTATCTAGGAGGAAGGATATATTATTTAATTAATTCAGGTATATTTTATTTTATTTAATGAAGTCCGCTACCTATATTTAAAATATTTTTGGGAGGAATATGTAAATGGAACGGGATGATAATGTCAGTAGATTAATTGAAACTTTAAGTGATGAAGATGAGCTGGTGAGGTTGCAGGCCTCAGAATCCCTGGAACAGATAGGAGAACCTGTTGTGGAACCTTTGATAGAGGCCCTGAATAATCCGGATAAGAATATTAGAAGGTGTTCAGCCCGGATTTTGGGAGAACTTGGTGATAAAAGAGCTATTGAACCTCTAATTGAAAATTTAAGGGACTCTAATAAATGGGTACGCCGAGATACCTCCGGTGCTTTAAGTAAGATGGGAGAACCAGCCACCGAACCTTTGATTAAATTACTGGACGACTCTGATTGGAAAGTGCGGGGCGCAGCTGCCTGGGGCCTGGGTAGAATTGGAAACAAAAAAGCAGTAGACCCACTGATTAAAGCCCTGCTTGAAGATGAAAATGGATTTGTCAGGAGCGGAGCTGCCAATGCACTGGGAACCATCCAGGATGAGCGGGCAGTAGAACCCCTGAAAACAGCAATGAATGATAAAAGCAGCTATGTTAGAAAGGTTTCTGAAAAATACCTGAAAGCTTGGGGTAAAATCTAAATATATATTTAGATAAAGGATCCTTAATATCAGGGTATTAAACTCTTCCTTTTTTTGATCGGGTTCTATTTTACTCTAATTTTTTCTGTGCTTTATAAGGCAATATTTATAAATCTAAAAGTGTAAATTTAAGTTTAGAAATTTGTTAATTTTTTGATATATTAATGTTATTTTCTAGTACAATCTAATAGAAGGTGGTTATCATTAAGGTTAGTGTAATGGGAGCTTCAGGCAGGGTGGGAAGAACCGCTGCCTTTTGCCTTGCTGAGGAGAATATGGTGAGTAAATTGGTATTATTTGCCCGAGAGAAGAGTCTTGCAAGGATAGAAGGTGAATCATTAGACATGTATGATGCTATGGCTGCTAAAGATATCAGGATATCCATCTTATCTACTTGTGATATAGAAAATTTGAAGGACTCTGACATAGTGGTTATCACTGCTGGTGTGCCCAGAAAAGCAGGCATGTCCCGATCTGAAATAGCAATTCCTAATGCTAAGATTGTGGCTGAATACTCCCGCCTGGTGGCTGAATACTCTCCTAACTCCATTATTCTGGTGGTTACTAATCCAGTGGATGTCATGACCTACGTTGCACTAAAAGCATCAGGTTTCCATCCAAGCAAAGTCTTTGGATTGGGAAATCACCTTGATTCCCTCCGTCTTCGTAATATGCTGGCCAAACATTTCAATATACATGTCAGTGAGATTCACACTAGGGTCATAGGAGAACATGGAGATCATATGGTTCCTCTGGTTAGCTCCACTTCCATTGGAGGTATATTACTTAAAAATTACGCCCTGGACGGTACCATTGACATGGAAGGCATGGTTAAAAAGGTCATAAATGCCGGTAGTTACGTGATAAATAAGAAAGGTTCCACAGAATTCGGACCGGCCTATGCGGTATCCAACATCATAACCACTGTTTTAAATGATGAAAAGAAGATTCTGACTGTTAGTGCTTATCTGGATGGGGAGATCAAAGGCATTAAGGATGTATGTCTGGGAGTCCCCGTAAAACTGGGAATTAATGGTATAGAAAGGATCATACCCTTAAAAATGAATGATAATGAAACCGCAGCTTTTAAAAGTGCTGCTAAATTTGTTAAAGAACGTACCAGTGAAGTGATGGAATCCCTTAAATAGGTTAAATTCCAATTAAGGATTAGATTTCATTTGAATTTTTTAATTAGATTGCTTTTTTTGATCTATTTATTCATTTTTCAGATACTACTAGTAAAATTTATATATTTGTTCAACTTAACAATAATATAACGGCTAGATTTTGAACATTGTATAAAAAATTTTTCAATATAAAGTCAAATTTACAAAAATATTTTCAGTCGGAAGACCATTTCCCTAAGTATATATATAGTGATTTTCAACTATTATAGAGAAATAATAGAATTAAACATAAAATCATTTAATGGAAAGTCAGTTCATGATACGAATAGGAATTTTAAACCTGCAAGGAGATATCCAGGAACATCTGGAAGCTACATTAAACGCTGCCCAAAAAACTGGTGCAAAGTGCCACATCTCCAAGGTAAAAACCGCATCTGAAGTGGCGGAATGCCATGGTCTGATAATCTCCGGTGGGGAAAGCACAGTGATCGGCAAATTCATACAGGAAGAAGGCATCGACCAAACCATATTGGAAAACAGGACAGCAGTTCTGGGAACCTGTGCCGGGATGGTAATATTAGGGAAAAAAACAGACTACCAGCAGCCCCTATTGGGATTAATAGATATGCAGGTTAAAAGGAACGGATTCGGCAATCAAAGACTTTCATTTGAAAGAGATGTTGAAATATTCGGAAAAAATTATCCAGGAATATTTATAAGAGCACCCTACGCACTGAAAGTAGGAAGTGCAGCAAATACTCTGGCAAAAATAGATGATAAAGTAGTGGCAGTTCAGCAGGAAAACTGCCTGGCCACTGCCTTTCACCCGGAACTAACAGAAGATACCAGAATTCATGAATACTTCATAAAGGAGGTTATATAATTGTGTGGAATATCAGGAGTAGTGTTTAAAGATAAAAAACTTCACCCGGTTGGGGATTACATGACTAAGATGCTGGACGCCCTCCAACACCGAGGACCGGACTCAGCGGGATTCGCCATCTATGGCGGACTGGGACTAGAGGAAAACGAATACCTCTTAAACATAGAAGTCAAAGAAGCACCCGGCCTACTAGAACAGGTTAAAAATACAGTCATCACCACCACCCCAATCAAGAAAGAGGAGATCATACCCTCAGTAGAAGATTACATCATCTACCGCTGTAAAATCGCCTTAAACTCTTTTAACGAACTAAAACCATTGATAATGGATATAGATGAGATTAAAAATGTGATAGTGCTTAACGGAAGCCACTCTTTTGAGATGATCAAGGATGTGGGCCTGGTGAAGGACATAGCTGCACGGTACAACACCAAGGACAAAATGGGAACCCATGCCATCGGACATACCAGATTCTCCACAGAAAGTATAGTGGATCGATACCACGCCCATCCTTTCCAAAGCTATATCATACCAGATATAACCGTGGTTCATAACGGCCAGATAACCAATTACTGGAAAATAAGAGACCCACTGGAGCGGAAAGGCCATATATTTGAAACTACCAACGACACGGAGTGTATAGTCCACTACATAGCCGACAAACTGAATGAAGGCTACCACCTGGAGGAAGCCCTGGAACAATCAGTTAAAGATATGGACGGACCATTCAGTTACATAGTAGGAACCCCTAATGGAGTGGGAATAGCCAAAGATCAGCTTGGACTTAGACCTGGTGTTCTGGCTGAAAATGATGAAGTTTTCGCCATTGCATCAGAAGAGGTCGCTCTCAGGGAAGTGTTGGACACACATGATGTTGAACAAATTTCACCAGGTGAAGCCCGGGCTTACACTATATAAAAAATTAGGAGATATTAAAATGGAAGATTTTATTATTGATGCTCAAAATAAAACCCCCCGGGAAGTTAATCAAACCATTAAGGAAGCAGCTCTGGAAAATAAAAAGATTACCATTAAAAACCCCAACGCCATGCACTACCTGGCAGCCGGAATAACAGAATCAGTGGACCTTGTAGTAGATGGTTCAGCCGGTTACTTCGTCGGTACCATGATACACGGAGCCCGCATCCACATCAACGGTAACGCTGGGTGGTTCCCCGCAGATAATATGACTGAAGGAGAATTAGTCATAGACGGATCAGCTGGTGACGGAGTAGGACAAGGAATCTACGGCGGAACTGTGGTGGTAACCAGAGATGCAGGCTCCAGAACCGGAGAAATAATGAAGAACGGAACCATCATCATCGGAGGAAATTCCGGATTTATGACCGGACTCTTTATGATGGGTGGAAGAATAATAATCCTTGGAGATATCGCAGAAGATGCTGGTGAATCCATAATCCGGGGAGTAATCTACATAAAAGGAAATATAAAAAGCCTGGGAAAGAACGCCAAGGTGAAAGAATTAGACGAAGAAGATAAAAGAGAACTGGAAGAACTTTTACCCGAATACGGATTCCAGCTATCACCAGAAGATTATAGAGATTTCAAAAAAATCGTACCCCTGAGTAAGAGGCCATTCTATGGTAAAGAATCAGAGGAAGGATAAAAAAGGATGATCATATGGAAAATAAAAAAACCGCTATCATAGGAACACCATGCCATATGACAGCTGCTGCCAAGATGGATATGTTTACAGATTATCTGGGTGAATCATCCCTGGATATAAAGATCGGCCTGTTTTGTATGGAAAATTTTTCCTACTCATACATGAAACAGCTCCTGGAGAAATATGGATACGATATGAAGGATATTATAGAATGCAGGGTAGAGAAGAATTATTTATGGTTCTATCTCACCGAAGAACGAATGTTCAAGATACCCTTAAAAGAAGCACGCAGCTGTATGCGAAAGAACTGTCAAATATGTATGGATTTCTCTTCAGAACAGTCCGACATATCAGTTGGATCAGTAGGTTCATCAGAAGGATGGTCCACCGTGATCATACGCACCGAGAAAGGATTGAAACTCCTGGAGGACGCGGAGAAGGATGAATATATTATAACCAAACCTCTGGAAGAATCCGGACTTAAAATTCTGGAAAGACTGGCCAGCAAAAAGAAGAAGGAAAATAAAGTTGAGATAACGAAAAGGGAACATTCTGGAAGACCAGTGCTTTACCGAAGATATATACCACAGGAAATATTCCAAGATGAGGTTAGAGAATGTCAGTTTGAAGACCTTAAATGTGATGTGGTGGATGTGGGATCGTGTGTACTATGTGGGGCCTGTTTACTGGCCTGTCCAGAAGATATAGTTAAAATAGAGGATCGTAAACCACAGATTAAAGGCAAATGTCCTGAAGGATGCAACCTGTGCTACATGGCTTGTCCTCGAACCTATATACCGGAAGGTGAACCCACTAAAGATGCTGATAAAAAACCACTGGGCGACTACTTGAAGATATTGACAGCCCAGGCCCCCATGATTAAAGGTCAGGACGGAGGAGTGGCAACTGCACTTTTAAACTATGCTTTATCTCAGAAAATGGTTGACGAAGTGGTTGTGGTGGATAAAAGCAAGGAACATCCCTGGAAACCAGAAGCAAAACTAACAAATAACTTGGCTGAAGTGCTTAGCGCAGCAGGTACCAAATATTCTGCTTGCCCCATATTCAAATCACTTAAAGATGGTCAGTCCAAGGAGGAAGCTTAAATGCCATTTAAAATAGAGAGAAACCAGGAATTATGTCGAAGAAACTTTGACCGGCCCGGTTGTTGTTGGTATATGTGCGACAACCGTGATGAAGAGCTGTGTATCAACTGCTACTCCTGTATTAACAACTGTCCCCATGAAGTTTACGAGATAATAGATGATGAACCATATCCCCTGCACCATGAAAACTGTGTGGGATGCAGGATATGTGAGGAAATGTGTCCTAACAATGCCATTGAAGTTAATGCCGTACCCGAAGACCGAAGGAATGTGTGGAGCTTTGCTGACATGGTGGAAATAAAAAGAAAATCTGCCGAAGGCTCTTACAAGGTACGTGGGTGCGGAGCAACCAGAGTGGTACCCACCTTCGATGATCTGGTGATGGTGCCGGCTCAGGTATCCAGGCCACCCATAGACAAATACCGTGAACCTTGCAACACCCAAGTTGTTCTGGGAGGACGCTATGCAGAAAAACCCTTGGTCCTGGAAACTCCCATCATGATAGCTGCCATGTCTTTCGGAGCCCTAAGTAAGGAGGCTAAAATAGCCCTGGCCATGGGAGCTACGCTGGCAGGAACAGCCACCAACACCGGGGAGGGAGGAATGCTTCCAGAAGAGAGGAAGTACGCATCCAAACTCATAGCCCAGTATGCATCAGGAAGGTTCGGTGTCTCTGCCCAATACTTAAATAACTCCGATGCAGTGGAAATTAAGATCGGTCAGGGAGCCAAATCTGGTATGGGAGGCCACCTCCTGGGGGAGAAAGTAACAGCTGATGTGAGCCGGATCCGTATGATACCAGAAGGTACCGATGCCCTAAGTCCAGCCAGACACATGGATATCGTGGGACCTGAGGATCTCAGTATGAAAATATCCCAGTTAAGAGAGATCACAGACTGGAAGGTGCCTATCATAGTTAAGTTTACCTCAGGAAGGGTCAGTGATGATGTGAAGATCGCAGCTAAGGCCGGGGCAGACATCATTGTTGTGGATGGTATGCAGGGTGGAACCGGTGCCGGTCCAGACGTGGTTACCGAGCACTCCGGTGTGCCAACTATAGCAGCCATTGTGGAGGCAGATGAAGCTCTAAAGCATATCAACCTACGGGATAAAGTGAATCTGGTTGCTGGTGGAGGTATTAGAAATGGGGCTGACTTGGCCAAGGCCGTTGCCCTTGGTGCTGATGCAGTGTACATCGCCACCTCTGCATTGATTTCCATAGGCTGCCGGGTCTGTCAGATGTGTTATGCTGGAACTTGCCGTAAAGGTATCGCCACCCAAAATCCTCAGCTTAGAAGAAGGTTGGATTATCTGGAAGGCGGCAAAAGAGTGGCCCGTTACATAAAGGCCATGACTGAGGAAGCGGTGATGCTTACCCAACAGGCTGGAAACACCGATATCCAGAAGCTTGAGAAGGATGACCTGCGTGCCCTTACAGTGGAGTCTTCTGCACTTACCGGTGTTAAAATGGCCGGACTGGAAACTCCTGTTTACTCCAAGTAAATTAAGGGTTATTCTACTTTTCTTTTTTTTAGAAAAAATTTTTTATTAAAGATAATAAATCTT
>JAJRAE010000075.1 GCA_028682985.1 Methanobacterium sp. | reverse complement strand
TGTCAGAAAGGTATCGACGACTTAGCCCAGCACTACCTGGCCAAAGCAGGCATAATGGCTGTCCGCAGAGTTAAAAAATCCGACATGGAAAAGCTCTCCAGGGCAACCAAAGCCAAAGTTGTGACCAACATCGAAGATTTAACCTTAGAAGACCTGGGAGAAGCAGGATTAGTACATGAGAAGAAAATCTCCGGTGAAGACATGATCTTCGTGGAAGGCTGCAAAGATCCTAAAGCAGTAACCCTGCTGGTACGTGGTTCCACCGAACACGTGGTAGACGAAATCGAAAGAGCAGTAGAAGACGCAATTGGAGTAGTAGCTGCCACAGTAGAAGATGGAAAAGTTGTAGCCGGCGGAGGAGCAGCAGAAATTGCCATAGCCAAAGGACTTAAAGACTACGCCGACACCATAAGCGGAAGAGAACAGCTAGCAGTAGCTGCCTTTGCAGAAGCCATGGAAGTAGTTCCTAAAACCCTTGCAGAAAATGCAGGACTCGACAGCATCGACTCTTTAGTGGATCTCCGAGCTGCCCATGAAAAATCAATCTACATGGGACTGGACGTCTTTGAAGGCAAAGTAAGGGACATGTACAAAGCCGGTGTAATTGAACCTCACCGAGTCAAAAAACAGGCCATCCAATCCGCAGCAGAAGCCGCAGAAATGATTCTCAGAATCGACGATGTAATAGCATCCAGCGGCAGTGGAAGACCGGGACCTGAAGATATGGAAGGCATGCCACCAGGAATGGGCGGAATGCCACCAATGATGTAAAGTTTTAAAGGCATTTTTTTGCCTTAATTTTTTTCTTTTTTTTTAAGCTAAATTCTATTCTACATGATAATTTAATATATTTTAACCTATTTTAATTAATTAAAAACTTTTAGATAAGTTTTCAATAAAATTTGATATTTTTAGTAATTTAAATAATTTTAAAGACATATAGATTACTGAGGTAAAAAATGTCTATTTTAAAAAGAAGTTCTAAAAAGGGTATAGAAGAAATGGAGCCCAAAGAAGCATTCAAAGAAATTGAAAAACATCACAACGACCCTGGTTTTATAGTGTTGGATGTACGCACACCCCCAGAATACCAGCAGGAACATTTGGAAAATGCCAAGCTTTTAGACGTTAAATCCAGCGGATTTGAAGAAGAACTTGAAAAAATGGATAAAGACAAAAAATACTTCGTCTACTGCAAAGCAGGGGTTAGAGGTTGTAACGCAGTTGAAAAAATGCACGAACACGGATTTAAAAATGTGACCAACATCAAAGGCGGTATTGATAAATGGAAAACCAAAAGATTGCCTGTAAACGAGTGAATAAAAACACTCACTTGAAAATTAAACTAAATTTTTTTTATTAATAATTGAGTAAATCGTTAATTTAATAAAAATAAAAAGATTGAATAAAAAAATAACCTTTTTAATTAGAGAATATATGAACTGCTGCGGTTCCGCCGGTTCCACCGATGTTATGGGCTAATCCCACTTCCACATCTTTAACCTGTCTTTTACCTGCTTCACCACGTAACTGCCAGACAATCTCAGCGGTCTGGGCTATTCCAGTAGCTCCCAGTGGGTGTCCTCTTGCTTTCAGACCACCGGAAGGGTTTATGGGTATCTGTCCATCACGTTCAGTCATACCGTCTTCAACAGCCGGGCCGGCTTGACCTTTTTCCACAAAACCAAGGTCTTCTATAGCCAGTAACCCATTGATGCTGAAGCAGTCATGCACTTCTGCAACGTCGATATCCTTAGGCTGCACACCAGCCATCTTATAGGCTCTGCGGGCTGCAGTGACTGTGGAATCTATGGTGGTAATATCTCTTCTCTCCTGGAGGGCTATGGTTCCAGATGCCTGGGCTGAAGCTTTAACATAAATTGGGTTATCAGTGTATTTCCGGGCGTCTTCAGCCGGGCACAGGATAGCTGCGGCGGCGCCGTCGGTTATAGGGGAGCAGTCCAATAGTCTTAAGGGGTCTGCCACCATACCTGATTTTAACACCTGATCAACGGTGATCTCCATGGGGTACTGTGCCAGAGGGTTTAATGCACCATTTTTATGGTTCACCACACTGAACATGGCCATCTGTTCCCTGGTGGTGCCATATTCATACATATGTCTCCTGGCCATCATAGCGTATAGTGAGGGGAAATTAGCTCCCTGCTGTACTTCCCATTCCTGATCTGCAGCTGTAGAGATTACTGGTGTGGGATCTACAACGTCAGTCATCTTCTCCACTCCAGCAGATATTACTATGTCATGGTAGCCGGATGCCACCGCCATTATCCCGCTTCTCAGGGCTAGTCCTCCTGAAGCGCATGCGGCCTCCACCCTGGTGGCTGGCATGGGGTTTAACCCCACCTGATCTGCTATTAAGGATGCAATGTGCTCTTGTTCTACGAATAATCCGGCGGACATGTTCCCCACAAACATATGCTCCAGATCAGCTCCTTCTATACCGGCATCCTCTATGGCCTTTAATCCGGCCTCACTAATCATATCTCTAAATGAAGTATCCCAGAGCTCTC
>JAJRAE010000218.1 GCA_028682985.1 Methanobacterium sp. | reverse complement strand
TTTCGAAAGTAATGGTGAACCATCCCCTCACACAGGTGGTAGGGGCAAGTCTGGAGGAGCAGAAGGAAATGTCCAGAATGGCCTACCTGGAGCACTGTTACGTGGCCTGTCTGCCCGGACATGATCAGCTGGACCCGGAGAGAATTACCCAATCAATAAAAGAAATCGGAGCAGAACGATGTATTATGGCCACGGATTTGGGACAATTCCAAAATCCAGAGCCAGTACAGGGATTTAAGTATTATATAAAACAGGTGATGGAATTTGGAATCTCCTGGAAGGAGATATTCCAGATGTGCCATACCAATCCATATCAATTATTCCTCTAAAATTCACAATCAAAAAATAAGTATATATGAAAAAAGGTATAGGTTTGGAGGAAATTTTTTTTATTTTTAGACAAAATCTTTAAAAGTAAATAATACATTATAATTTAATAGAAAAAGTAACTCTAGTTTAAAGAGTTTAAATCTTAGTAACAAAGATTACAAGATGTGAATATTCTGTTAAACAATAATAAAAAAATATTTAGATATAAAACCAAATAATAAGAAGTGAATAATTGAATTAACCATAAGAAAAGATTCTCTAAATGAAAGGTGGTTTATTATGGCAAAAAAGGAAAAATCTGCACTTATTAAAGATGAACTTCAGTTACGCATGAATCAATTTAAAGAAGCTCTAAAGGACGATAACAAGCGTCTGGAGATGGAAAACGGCATCCTGGGATCTGAGGTGCTTATAAGGTTTGAGGTATTCTTCACCTCTGGTAAACCAGGTAAATACTCAGATGGTTTGTTTCTCTATATGAATGATTCCGGAGAAATTGTAGATGCAGAATACTACATCAGAGATGCTGATGATGTTACCATAGCTGGCCTGGAAACAGAAGACTTCAGCATTGTTAAGGAATTGTTTAAAGATTCTTTTTCCCTAGAAATAGAATAAAAAAATACTTCCTACTTTTTTATAAAGCACTCCATTCATATTTTTATAAGAAATTAAATGGATATAACTCTTCTTTTTACCTGAATTTACATTTTATCAAATTTTTATAAAAGATTTAATATACCTATAAAATCATAATATATTAGTAAATAAATATAGTGGAAATAGGATAATTAAAGTTTAATAAACAAATAAACGAATATTAAAAGCCTTTATTATCAGTCTTTGTATTAAATAATTTATAATCTTGTTTAAACCCATAAATAGGTCATGAATATTTGTTTTTTTGTATTAAATAATTAGAATAATATCGATCTAACAAGATCCTGATTTCCACTCTTAACAACGATATTTGCCATATTAACGGAGGATTACAATGCGCAGCTTTGAAAGATTAAGTTCTTTAAAGGATTATATACCACTGAGAAGAGGTGAATCCGGAGGAAAGAACATAGGCCTACTAGTAGATGGGCCTAACATGTTAAGAAAAGAATTCCGACTTAACCTTGACCTGGTAAGGAAAATAATATCAGAATATGGTGATATGAGGGTAGGAAAAGTCCTTTTAAATCAATATGCATCAGACAAATTAATAGAAGCCATAGTAAACCAGGGATTTACCCCAATCGTAGTGGCAGGAGATACAGATGTTTATATGGCAGTAGAAGCCATGGAACTCATCTATAACCCAAACATCGATGTCATAGCCCTCATGACTCGGGACGCGGACTTCCTCCCCATAATAAATAAGGCCAAAGAAAATGGTAAGGAAACCATTGTAATTGGGGCAGAGCCGGGATTCAGTGCAGCACTGCAGAACTCAGCTGACAATGCCATCATACTTAAATCAGAAGAAGAAAACAACAACCAAAACGATAAAAAGTCCAAAAAAGAATCAAAGCATTGATACTGATTCATATTTACATAAATTAAACTTCTAAAATTTTTTAGGGGAGTAAAAGATTTTATGCTATTGAATTCCCCCTTAATGGAATCTAAAAGAAGGGAAGCAGCCCTAAAGATCATAAATTCAAAGGTTAAAAAGAACAGACAAAATCTATACGACCTCACTGGATTATCCGGAGGTTTCCCCCTTAAAAAGAATGATATCAATCTCCTGGAGACCTATGCAGGTCCCGCTATTTTTGAAGAAAAACTACATCCACTGGGAATAGAACACCTGGGAGGAGAAAAAGTATTAGCTCTAAACAGAACCAGTTCGGGGTTACTGGCAAGCATTCTGGCCCTGGTAAAACCAGGAGGAGAAACAGTACACTACCTGCCCCAGTTACCCTCACATCCATCCATACCACTAAGCTTAAAGCTATTAGGAGCAGAAAATAGAGAAATAACCAAATTATCCCAGCTTAAAGTAAGTGAAAAAACAGATCTGGTGATTATAACTGCTTCCACCATGGACCATCATGTTATAGGCGAATCAGAATTCCGGGAGATAATAGATGCAGCTCATAAACAGCAAGTACCGGTCCTGGTGGATGATGCATCTGGAGCCAGACTAAGAACCGTTGTCTATCATCAGCCCCGGGCCCTGGATATGGGTGCGGATCTGGCGATAACCAGCACTGACAAATTAATGGACGGACCCCGAGCTGGATTAATGTCGGGAAAAGCTGGACTGGTAGATCTGGTTAAAACCAAGGCACACCAATTTGGACTGGAAGCCCAGCCACCCCTAATAGCAGGTATTGTAAGGGCACTTGAAAATTACAATCCAGAAAGGATAAATAATTCAATTTCAAGAAAAAAAGAGCTATACAAGGAATTACAGGACAAATTTCTGGTGAAGGAAACACCTACCGGGATAATGCTACAGGCAGATGATTTGATGGATAAACTAAAAGATGTTGAAACATCCTTAAAACCATCAGATGTATCTGGTGTTCTGGCCATGATTCTTCTACGCAACCATAACATTGTAACCATACCTGCAGTGGGAATGCCCGGAGCATCACCCACCATCAGACTGGACATGGCCTCCCGAGATGCTGAGAGAATGGACAACAAGACTATCATTCATGCTTTAGAAAAGTCCTTTAATGAGCTTAGAAAAGTGATTTTAAATACTAATTTATGTAAGGAAATCTTGTTTGAATAGTATTATATTTGGATTTGATATTTTTTAATTGATATACTATTTTTAATAAAAATCTGGATGGATAATAAGCTATGATTGAAATAGATGGATCCCATGGGGAAGGTGGAGGAGCTCTTCTACGTATAGCGGCCGCATTATCAGCAGTAACCGGTAAACCCATTAAGGTCAATAATATACGATCTAAAAGACCCAAACCAGGTTTGATGGCCCAGCACCTGAACGCCCTAAAATCTGTGGCACAGCTAAGCAGCGCCTCCTATGAGGGGTTGGAGATGGCCTCCACAGAGATCATATTTAAACCCCATGAGCTTGATGGCGGTGAATATAATATTGATATTAAAACAGCAGGTAGCACAACACTGGTTCTGCAGAGCTTTCTCATACCTGCTGCCTTTACTAAAAAACCGGTGAAACTAACCTTGCGGGGAGGAACTGATGTGCGGTGGTCTCCTCCATTTGATTATCTGGCCAATGTTACTCAGCCCATTTTAAGATCCTTGGGTTTGAATATGGAAATGGAGCTGATCCAGAGAGGTTACTACCCAAAAGGGGGCGGTATAATCGAGGTCCACATAGATCCAGTAAAGAGAATAAAACCATTTAATTTATCTGATTTAAAGGCGGATAGGATTCGAGGAATATCCCATGCAGTTAAACTCCCGGAACACGTGGCCATTAGACAAGCCCGAGCAGCTCGTGATTTACTTGAAGAACATGGATACCATGCCGATATAGAAGTACAACATTCAAATACAGGTTTAGGTCCTGGATCTGGAATAGTTCTCTGGACAGAAGCAGAGGAAACATCACCTGAAGGAAGGAATAATAGTAGGATCGGTGGTAGTTCACTGGGAAAACCAGGTAAAAAAGCAGAAATTGTGGGTGAAGAAGCTTCCTTGGATATATTAAATGTTATAAAACATAGATGTGCACTGGACCGATATATGGGAGATCAGATCATTCCCTACATGGCTCTGGCAGGTAATTCAAGAATTAAAACCGCGGAATTAACACAACACACTCTTACCAATATTTATGTTGCAGAGAAAATAACCGGGAGAAAATTTGAGGTCACTGGTAAACTTAATAATCCTGCCTTATTAACGGTAGATTAAAAGCAAATGAAAAGTTTTAATAAAAAATTAATCCATTTTAGTTATTTTCCTACAATCTCAACCCTGCGCCAGCCTGTCCAGTCTATCAATGTATTTCCACTTATGATATCTGCACTAATCAAGAAAGAATTGATATCTTTAAAGGCTTCTGATGGTATTTTTAGTTTTATCTGGTTTCCTTCTATTTCCACCTTCTCAGACTGGTTGTCGTAGCCTTCATCCTGGAATTTCTGATAATACAATATTCCATCATATATCTTTACATCAATTCTACCCCAGTTATGGTTGTCCAAATACAAAATGTGCACCTCGTATATGGTGTTCATTGAGATGTTGTTCCGGGTATTTATGGATAACCAGGCGCTTTCATTATCCAGACTGAAATCAGCTGACTTTATTTCCCTGGTGCGAATTGAACTTTTACCATGTTCCTTTTTGGTGGGCTCCTGAATAACTCTAATCATATCCCTTTGGCTGGATGGGGTGCTGTTTATTTGTACCATCTGATCGGTGGCGAATATCTCATTTTTCCTAATGAATGAACGTACAAAGGATGTATTCTTTATCTGTGAAGAGTAGAGATTGAAAGCTGATTCTTTTAACCTTTGCTGATACTGGTTCAGCGGGAAGTAAACCCAGTTATATCCTAAGTCAGTAAGTTCTTCAGGTGCTGTTAAGCCCATCTCAGGATTATATGTGCGGGGTGAAGGCCAATCAGGAGGGTTATGAACAATATAGGTATAACCAGCTCCCTGATAGTTGGTCTTAGCCATAACATATTCAGTGAAAGCGTTCCCAGCCCAGTGATCAATCTGTTCATCCTCAGAATCCGGGTAGAATATGATAGTGGGCTGGAATTTACTAATTATTTCCTCCAGATTACTGTATAAATTGTCACCACTATAGGTACTGTTTTGTTTGTAAGAAAAATTGTATTCACTTTTAATGTTCCCTGATAAATTGTAGGGATTGCCAGATTCCCAGTTCTTATTTAAAAGACTGGGAAGGGTTCCATCTCGATATCCCAGGAAAATTATGTCATCTTTTTTGACTCCTAACAGTTCCATTGCAGATACGGTTTCATCATGTCTTATCATCGGGCTAGCGCTTAAGTATCCGTCGGTTAAAACCACTATCTTCACTGATATATTTCTCTCAGTACAGTATCGGATAACTCCGGCACAGGCAATAGCCTCATCATCAGGATGGGGCGCCACCACAAGAACTTTATCCTGGGATTCTATAAAGGAAGAATTATTGGTTTTAACTGAATTGACAGGATATTCTATGACTGAAATCGAAATGAACAATACACAAACAATTAAAAGTATTATAGATAGGTAATATTTTTTCTTAAGCATGGAATCCCTGTTGATAAAGATAAAATTTATTTTCAATAGAATTGACTGAATTCTCTATAGAAAAACTATTTTAAAATAGTGCTTATTAAGATTTCTCAAAATAAATTCTGTTTCATAATAATTTTCATTAAAAAAAAATTAAATTAATTTTATTTATAATTAAATAA
>JAJRAE010000116.1 GCA_028682985.1 Methanobacterium sp. | reverse complement strand
CTTCAGTTACACAACTTCCTATAGCACCCTGGAAATGGGCGTCGCTGGCGCCTACTTGTGGTATTCCCCTTTTTATTGCTAACCTTTTAGCCCGCCAATTAGAAAAGCCGAAGATGTATCGGGAGTTTAGTGTTTCAATGGCGTCCACATCCAGGTCTTGCACATAGTCACATAAACCTTCACGATAGCGGACAAATGGGTGAGGTGCGATAGCTATTCCCCCTTGTGACCTGATATCTTCTATTGTTTGATCTGGGGATTTGCCTATTTCCACCTCCTCATTTATACCCAGAGCCACGATATGACCATTGCTGGTACTTACTTCCATGGCTGGTATGACCAGAATATTATCGAATTTTTCGGATAATTTAATGGCACTCTCTGAGCCTTTTAGTGTATTATGATCAGCTATGGCTATGGCATCCAAACCTATTTCCCGGGACCTTTCTATAATCTGCGCAGGAGTAATGTTGGAATCACCAGAATAAATACTATGTATATGGGGGTCGAGGATCATATTTTATCAGTTTTAAGAATTTAATCAGTTTTAAATAGAATCAATTTTTATTTTTTTATTTCAATCATTTTTGATTTTATTTTATAGTTAAAATTTGTAAATAAAGATTTTTAATTTTATTAAGTCAAGTATTTTTTTAATCTATGTATTTATCTTAAATCATTATTTTTCTTTAAATACTTGGTGGCCTTAACCAGTCCGGCTGGTCCAGCCATCATCACATCCCCTGCAGGGGTTGCGTTATGCACCTTAAAATCTGTCTTTTTAAGAATTTCCCGTTTTGGCCCGGTGGCTACCAGGCATTCGAAATCTTCTATTGGTTCGGCTATCCAGGCACCGTGTCCTCCATCTTCATGCACCTTTTCATGGGTTAAAGTGCCCAATGCCAGTTCTTTGATAAATCTGGTTATCTTGCCCGGTGTTAGCATGCCGGTGTGGTGTTCGAAGACTCCTGAAATTTTTCCATGATTAACGGAGGCAGCCAGCGTATGCCCATTTCCAATATCTAAGGCAATATATTTCTTTAAATCTTTGACATATTCATCACAGGTTGCGCCGCATATGGCTGCAAACTTTGAATCCATTATAACCACATTAAAGCCTTTAAGAGTTCTTAAAACCCCATTCATTCTGGTGAAATATTCTGGTGCCTGATTGAGATAGGCAAATTCTTCTGGTGGGTGTGGTGTCTGTAATTTTTCTTTAATTTTACTGAATCTAAAATTCCGGTCACCGATATCCTCCTGGTATCCATGGTCTTGAACCGCCACACCAATATAGTCAAATTCAATATTCACATCAAATTTTTCCAATGCTTCTTTGATTGACTCTAAATCCACATCTTTTAGTTCAATTTTAATTTCGGGATGTTTCTCCCCAAGGGGAACAATTTCAATGCCTAAGGATCTTACCCTGTTTAAGTCATCTCTCACAGTTCTTGCTGAATTTTCAGTCATTAAAACCCTGTAACCTTTATTTAAATGGTTTTTTATTGCTTTGTTAATTGATCCCCCACCCATGGTTTCTCCGCTTAAAAATAGATCATTTTTATGCTTGCGAATTCTGCGAGCATATATCTTTGTCGGGGAGGGTAAAACCATCTTTACAGAGTTCTCAATGGATAATTCAGAATCATAGAGCATTATATCCTGGGTTCCGGAACCCACATCAATGGCCAATATTTTCATGGTTATATTATTATTTTTATTTTTTATAACCTAATCTATGTACAAATATGTTCAACAAAGTTTAAATATAAACAATATAAACTATGATTACTATATTTTGAAATATTGAACTATAAATTGAACATAAAAAGTGGTTTTATGTATAAAATTACGTTATCAGAGAAAGACATTCCTAAAAAATGGTATAACATAGCTGCTGATTTACCAGTAGAATTCCCAGAATATTCCCAAACTGAAGAAGGGAAACAACTGGAAAACTTACCTAAAATATTCTCCAAAGGGGTCCTAGAACAAGAATTATCACCAGACAGATGGATCGACATCCCCAAGGAAGTTCGAAATGTATATAAAATGATGGGAAGGCCCAGCCCACTCTTTAGAGCCAAAGGTCTGGAGGCGCATTTGGATACCCCGGCCAAGATCTTTTACAAAAGAGAGGATATGTCACCCACCGATAGCCATAAACTAAACACGGCCATAGCACAGGCTTATTACGCTAAAAAAGATGGAGTTAAGAGGATGACTACTGAAACCGGTGCCGGGCAGTGGGGTACAGCATTATCTCTGGCCTGCCGTCTTTTAGGGTTGGAATGCCTGGTGTATATGGTTAAAGTATCATTCAAGCAAAAACCATACCGAAAAACTATTATGCAAATGTATGATGGAAAGGTTATCCCATCACCCAGCACCACCACCGAATTTGGGAAAGAAACCCTAAAAAAAGATCCTAACCATCCTGGATCTCTGGGTGTGGCTATTTCTGAAGCCATCGAAGTTGCGTTAAACGATGATGATACCTATTATTCTCTGGGAAGTGTTTTAAACCATGTGATGCTACATCAAACCATCATTGGACAGGAAATTAAGATGCAGATGGATAAAATCGATGCTACTCCTGATGTGATGGTGGGTTGTGTAGGTGGCGGAAGTAACTTTGCAGGTTCAACCTTCCCCTTAATCAGGGATAAGTTAAGCGGGGACCTAGACTGTGAATTTATAGCAGTGGAACCATCAAGCTGTCCCACACTAACTCAGGGTGAATATAAATATGATTTCGGTGATACCGCCGGCTTAACACCACTGATAAAGATGTACACCCTGGGACATGACTACATACCTCCATCTGTACATGCTGGCGGTCTTCGTTACCATGGAATGTCACCTATGGTGGCTCTTCTGGCCCACGAAAAGATCATCGAATCACGTAGCGCAACACAGACTGATGTATTTGAGAGTAATAAAATCTTTGCCCAGACAGAAGGCGTGATTCCTGCTCCTG
>JAJRAE010000003.1 GCA_028682985.1 Methanobacterium sp. | reverse complement strand
TGATTTACCAGAGGATCGTATTCAGATTTATGAGGTAATCCTGGGGACAGTTTTAACCCAGAACACCACCTGGATACAGGCCAACCAGGCCTTACACAACCTCCAAGATTTAACTGGACTGGTGGCGGAAAAACTTCTGGAAATAAATTTTGATACTCTTAAATCTGCGGTACGGCCAGCCGGCTTTCTAAACCAGAAAGCACTATACTTAAAGGAAGTTACCAGATTTTATATAGATCTAGAGGGGAGGATTCCCACCCGCAAGGAACTAATCCAGGTCAAAGGGGTGGGAAACGAGACCGCCGACTCCATACTCCTCTATGCCTATAAACAACCAGAATTCGTTGTGGACACCTACACCCGCCGTATAATGACCCACCAAAAACTGGTTGATGAAAAAATAACCTATTTGGAACTAAAAAAAATATTTGAGGAAAGTATTCCAGTGGATGTGCCTGTATATCAGGAATACCACGCCCTATTAGTGGAACATGCTAAAAGATATTACAGTAAGAAGCCCTATGGGGTGGGAGACCCCTTAATCAACTAATTTAATTTATTAAATTGTATATATTATTAGAGTAAATATCTAATTAACCTGATTAATAATCGCGGTGTAACTAATGAAATTCCCCACCACCAGAATGCGCAGACTGAGAAAGAACTTCCAGGTAAGGAAAATACTCCAGGAAACCAACCTAAACCCAGAAGATTTAATCTACCCCTTATATATTAAAGAAGAATTAACAGATGGCCAGAAAGAGCATATAGACACTATGCCCGGCCAATACAGATATTCACTAAATGAAGCCCTAAAAGAAGCGAAGAGGCTGGAAGAAATAGGATTATCATCAGTACTTCTTTTCGGATTGCCCGCTATTAAAGATGAAACAGGGTCATCAGCCTATGACAGTGAAGGCATCATCCAGAAAGCCATAGGTAGGTTAAAGGAGGAAACAGATCTGGTGGTTATAACCGATGTCTGCATGTGCCAGTACACCAGCCACGGCCACTGCGGAATCATAGAGGATGAAGAGATCCTTAACGATGAAACCATCAACTACCTCTCCAAGATAGCCCTGAGCCATGCTGAAGCCGGGGCAGATATAGTGGCCCCTTCAGATATGATGGACGGACGAGTGGAAGCTATAAGGAAAACACTGGATAATAATGGATTTTATGACACCATGATAATGTCATACTCTGCTAAATATGCATCATCTTTTTACGCTCCCTTCCGGGATGCGGTGTGCTCCGCCCCATCATTCGGGGATAGAAAAACCCACCAAATGAACCCGGCCAATATAAACGAAGCAATTAGAGAAGTAGAACAGGATATAATGGAAGGCTCCGATATAGTTATGATTAAACCAGCATTACCCTACTTGGACGTTATAAAAGAGGTTAAAGATAGATTTAAAATCCCCACCGCAGCCTACCAGGTAAGTGGAGAGTACTCCATGCTAAAAGCAGGTATAGAATCCGGATATCTAACAGAAGAATCCATATATGAATCCTTAATATCCATTAAAAGAGCGGGTGCAGATCTAATAATCTCCCATTTCACACCCAAACTTCTAGAGGAAGGAACTGAATTTAAATGCTAAAATAAATTTTTTTTTGAGGAGTAAATATTTGTGCACCCTAATAAAATAGCTAAGATAGCCCAGATGGCATCTGTACTGGAAGTGAGCGGACATCCCAAACCAGGAAATGTACACCGCACCCAGAATTTCCCGGATATGGTGTTTGAGGACTTCCTGATCAGTGGGGTTGCCATTGGAGACACCATGGAAAAGGCAGCTGAACGCGGAGCTCGAGAGGATCTTTCTCATATTAATCTGGGGGCACTGATAAAGGAAGCTGTAGTTGAAACCAACAGGTGGGTGGAAAACAACACCAACCTGGGAATAATAATGCTCCTAACCCCAATATGCGCAGCTGCCAGTAGTATCATTAACTTCAATGAACTACCAGATAAGATACATGAAATAATGAAGTCCACCACCCCTGAAGACGCGGTTAACTTATATGATGCTATAAACATAGCAGATGCCGGGGGTATGGGTGAAAAAGAAGAGTTAGACGTCTCCAGTGACCAGGCCAAATCAGAACTCCTGGAAAAAGGTATAAACATGTATCAGGTTCTGGATCTATCATCTTCCTGGGATGATCTGGCCTACGAAATAACCCACCAGTATCCAGTAAGCTTACAGATAGGATGCCCCACTTTCAAAACTCTCAAAAAGAAACATGGGATAAACCAGGCCACGGTACAAACATTCCTGACCATACTCTCCCGAAAGCCAGATACCCTGATATCGAGAAAATACAGCAGATCAATAGCAGAGCAGGTAACCGCTGATACCAAAATTATATTAGATAAGGGAGGAATACTAACAGAGGAAGGCCGGAACCTCCTGGAGAAATTCGACCAAGATCTTATGAAAAAGAAATATAACCCAGGCACCACCGCTGATTTCACAGCATCAACACTCATGATGGCACTGCTTGATGAACACTGGGAAAATTAGAAACCAATCCAACTAATAAAATTGAAATTCACACCGTTTATTTGAGGTTTTATACATGTTACAGAAAGTAATAGATGAATTACACCTATATGAGAAGAAAATCCTCAAGGCTCTTGAGAAGAAGGGGAAAGCTACTCCAGAAGAGATAGCCAAACAACAGGACATGGATATTAAAGCTGTAATGAGCGCAGCAGATTCTCTGGAGTCCAAAGATATAATTAAGATACATAAAGAAGTGAAGGAAGTATTAAGCTTAAGTGACACCGGTAAACAGTACGCTGAATATGGGCTGCCTGAGAGGAAGATATTAAAAGCCCTAGAAAGTGCCGAATCAATCCGTATAAGTGACGTGGCAGAGAAAACCAGCCTTGAACCATCAGAGGTAAATATTGCAATAGGATGGCTTTTTAAAAAGAAATGGGCTGCCCTGGATAAGGGAGAGATAAAGATAACACCCCAGGGTAAGGACGCCCTCCACCAGGAATCAGATGATGAACTTCTCCTAAACAGACTCATGGAAACCCAGCAGATGCTGCTAGATCCTTCTAAGATATTAAAAGAAGGACTTAACCTTCTTAAAAAGCGAAAGAACATAATAAAAATTAAGAAACAGCACAAATTCACCTTAGAATTAACAGATAAAGGAATAAAAATCCTGGAAATAGGTATTATTATTCGGGACCAGGCCACACAGCTAACACATGATGATCTAAAAACTGGACGGTGGAAGCAGCTTGAATTCAGACCTTACGACGTACAGGCCGAATATCCGCACATTTATCCTGGTAAGATGCATCCCCTGCAGAGAACCATAGAAGAAATAAGGGATATATTCATCAAACTGGGATTTACCGAATCTCGAGGCACCATCCTTGAATCAGCCTTCTGGAATTTCGATTGCCTATTCCAGCCACAGGACCACGCCGCCCGGGAGATGCAGGACACCTTCTACATATCAATACCCCAGATGGCCCGCTTACCTGGTGATGAACTGGTGAGAAGAGTTTCCCGGGTGCATGAAACCGGTGGAGATACCGGATCAGAAGGATGGGAGTACCAGTGGGATGAGGAGGTGGCCCGACAATCAGTATTAAGAACCCACACCACCTGCGTATCAGCACGCT
>JAJRAE010000117.1 GCA_028682985.1 Methanobacterium sp. | reverse complement strand
TAACATCACTCTTCTTCAAACCACCTATGAGGGTCAGTATGGAGATGTAGATGAACATTCCAGCAAAGGTTATGATCAGGATATATATCAGGGCCAGTATGCTGGCCAGTGGATTATTCATGTAGAAAGCGGTGTAGGCATAAGTGGTGGGTATCAGCATGAGGATAATAGCCATTAAAACGGAGGATACGGCAATTTTACCCAGGTTCCCCAGTTCCAGGGTGGTTTCTGCCTGTTTAAGGGTGAACCAGGCTACGGTAATCATCAGGACAAAGGTAGCTACTGTGGTAGCCAGGGCTGCTCCGTTTATTCCGAAGGATGGAACCAGGAGTATGCTCAGACCAAATTCAATAGCGACCGCTAAGGCCAAAGATATCATGGGAATGATAGGTTTACCAATACCCTGCGCAACACTAGCTGATACCATGTAGATTGTGAAAAACAGCATTCCTACGGCCAGGATCTGCAGCGCCCCTGTCCCCTGCTCATACCCGGGGAAGAGAAGGCTTAATAATGGATTGGCCAGCACAGCTATCCCCAGTGAGGTGGGTAGGACCACAATGGTCACATAGCGGAAGGCCTGATTAACATATGTGTCCAGTTTATGCCTGTTATCAGTGCTTAAAGCCGCGGCTGTGGCCGGGAGAACAGCAGTAGCCACCGCCATACTGATCATCAGGGGAATTCGGGCTATGGGACTTCCAATACCATAATATCCCACCCATTCACTGGGTAGGTAAAATCCAATTATCCAGGTACCTATATCGTACATGAAAAGCTCACCTAAACTGGTGAGGTAGACCGGGATGGAGAAGAAAAACAGCATTTTAACCAGACTCAATTCCCTCCGCAGGGGGAACTTCTCCTTCCTGTTATCAAGCCGGTTTCTGGAGCCGCTTCCAAGTCTTTTCCAGATATATTTACGGAAGATTATGAAGGCCGCCAGCCCGGTGATCATGTATCCTATTGCCGTACCAATAACCGCCCCTGCAATATAGAAATTAGCCAAAACCAGCAGAACAGCGAATATGATGGTAAAACTCTGTTCAAAGGCCTTGGTAACATTGATGAAATTCATCTCATAGAACCCTTGGAAAATACCCTTCAACTCCCCCACAATCACACTGAAGGGAGTGATTAACGCCACACACTGGAATGGTAATATGGCAGCAGAATTATGGAAAAGGGTAAGAGCTAATGGTTCTGCAATTAAATAGACTGTTATGCTTAATATGATTCCCAGGGTGACTACCAGTTTAAAGGAGGTCTTTATAATCTGTTTAACCATTGCTTTATCATCCACAGCTTCATACTGGGCAATATATTTAGCAATGGCTGGAGGTATCCCTCCTTCTGCAGATAACTGTAAAACAGCTATTAAAGGCATGGTTAAGGTGAAAATTCCGTAGCCAGCCGGTCCCAGAAGATAGGCCATGCTGAAACGGTAAATGAAGCCACCTATTCTGAATATAAAGGAGCCTAATAGTATTATTATACTGCCTTTTGCTATTTTTGAATCGCTCATAGTACAGATTTCCCTAAAAATATATAGAATTTCTTTGAAAACTAAAATTCTAATTTATCTAAAAGAATATTAACCTTTAATCGGGAAATACTTATAAATATTTTCCCTAAATTCATTTAGAAACAAAATAAATTATGTTAAAAATAAAATTTATTTAAGAAATTAAATTCTTTGCCTTAAATTCTTCTTACAACAAGTTTATCCTCTTCATCTAAATTTGAGAAGAGCTCTAGATTGGAGGTTATCCTCCCGATATGGTTTACTGGAGATGCTGGCTGTGACTCACCGTAAAATATGCAGAAAGCAGCACCAGGAGGCCAATAAGATAAATCTCCCTTATTTGAGTGGGGTGATTGGTTTTCATACTCCAGCTCTAGCGGTATGATGAAGTACACTTCCTCCAGCCATAATTTAGCCTTCCCCTTGAACGGAAGGTTTTTATAGAAACGAGCTGCAGTTTGTGGGTTTCTGTCATCTAATGTAGCCCATGCTTTACCCTTCCCCACCACTTCTATTTCTAAATCCATAGTATTCAACCCAAATCTCAATTATTAATAAATTTTAGATAACTGTATTTAATATCACTCTTCTTTACCTTTTTCTTCATCCATGTACTGTTTGATCTTCCGTTCTTCCCATTCTTTTGAAAATAGCCCTCTTTTCGAGAATACAGTTAATGCATGTGATATTAGTCCGATCCCCCAGAAGAATGTGATAAACAAGAACCAGGGAAAGCCGGGTGTAGTCAGGAAATTAACCACAGCTAGAAATACGTTAACCACGATGAATGCCATTAAATGTCCATAGAATCCTTTAAGTTCATCAACTCTTTTTTTAGCTCGGTGGTAGCTTTCATCCATTATAAATCAATCCCCCAATCTTTAATTATATTATTTAATTAAAAGATCATTAAATATCAACTTTTCTGTAGCTATCCATAATTTGCACACCACTGGATGTTCCTATACGGTCGGCCCCAGCATCCAACATTTTGAGTACTGATTCCAGATCTTTTATACCACCAGAAGCTTTAACTCCCATATCATTACCCACTATTTCCCTTAAAAGATCCACATCCTCCACTGTGGCCCCTTTAAGCCCTCCAAATCCGGTTGAAGTTTTCACAAATCCGGCTCCAGCCTTCCTGGCAATTAAACTAGCATCTATTTTTTCTTCAATATTTAAAAGGGCGGTTTCCAGGATGACTTTAACATTTTTTCCTTCAGCAGCCTTCACCACACCCTCTATATCCTCCCTTACCGGTCCGTATTTGCCGGATTTAAGTTGGCCAATATTCATCACCATATCCAGCTCAGAAGCTCCCAATTGGACAGCCTCTAAAGCCTCCATCTCCTTGTTTTTAGGGGTTGATGCGCCCAAAGGAAATCCTATTACTACACATACCCCAACTTGTGTGTCTTTTAAATATTCAACAGCCAGTGCAGTATGGGTGGGATTTATACAGACATTTCTAAATTTGTATTTAACTGCCTCACTACATAATTTCTTAATATCAAAAACTGTAGCATCTGGTTTTAGATTGGTGTGATCGATCTTCCAAGCTAATTTCTGGGAGTTAATCATAATGAACAATTCCTTAAACCCTTAATTGTTTATGGTTTAAGGGTTTATTTCTTATATTTCTAGCACTTAAGGGCTTATTTTTTTATCTTGTATTTAAAGGCTTATTCATTAT
>JAJRAE010000107.1 GCA_028682985.1 Methanobacterium sp. | reverse complement strand
CTATTTATACTATAATTAATAATATGGTTAATTGGTGACTAGAAATTATAGATCTGATATTTGCCTGTATTCTGGGAGTTTCCTGCGGTGCAATCACTGGTTTAATACCCGGCATACATGTTAACACTGTAGGTGCTTTTGTATTTGCTTCATCAGCCACAGTGCTGGCTTTTCTATCTCCAGAGTTTTTGGGTGTGCTATTGATATCAATGGCCATATCCCATGCGTTGCTGGAGTTCATACCATCCATGTTCCTGGGAGTGCCTGAGGAAGGGACAGTTTTATCGGTCCTGCCAGGTCATCATCTACTTCTGGAGGGCAGGGGAAAAGAAGCCATAAGACTGGTTGCACTGGGCGGCTTTGGGGCAATATTGGTAACAATAATACTACTTCCCCTCTTCGCACTAGTTTTACCATCACTTTATGGACTGCTGAAGCCCTACATTTGGATTATCCTGGTGATTGTGGTCATCTACATGTTCATCCGGCTGAACCGGGATTTTAATTCTCTGGCCTGGTCAGTGGTGATTTTCCTTTTTTCAGGTATCATGGGATGGATTATGCTAAATTCACCAATATCATCTGGGGTATCCCTTCTTTGTATGTTCACCGGACTCTTTGGGGTGAGCACCCTGATCTACAGTCTATCTCAAAAGTCAGTGGTGCCGCCCCAAATGAGTGAACACTCTCTTAATGTGGATGGAAACATTCTAAGGGGAATATTCGCCGGGGGAATAGCAGGCAGCATACTGGGATTTCTACCAGGGATGGGGCCGGCCCAGGGAAGCCTTCTTGCCCAGGAAATAAGTGGAGGGGGAGATAGTGGGGAGGATAAGGACAGTTTTCTGGTGGCCATGAGTGGAGTGAATGTATCGGACGCGTTATTCTCTCTAATTGCTATTTATCTTATAGGGAATCCCAGAAGCGGAATCGCGGTTTATATCGATAAAATAATCGAGGTCTTCAATTACCAGCACCTAATAATGTACATATTTGTCTCCATAACCGCGGTTTCCCTTTCTTTAATCTTATGTTTAAAATTAGGAGACTTGGTAAGTGAATACATACAGAAACTGGATTACAACCGTTTATCCTGGATGGTGATTATCTTCATGAGTATTATAGTGTTAATTTTCACCTTAATGGAGCATGCCAACTTGCTGTTTGTTTTACTGGTCTACATCACATCAGTGGCTTTGGGGTTGCTTCCTCATTATCTGGGTGTGAACAAATCCAATCTCATGGGAGTGCTGGTGGTTCCTGCTATAGTGATATATGTGGGAATTGGGACATAAAAAAATTAAATATTCACCACTTCTTCACAAATTTCTTCTACAAATCCAGTAAACGTAGAACTATCCACTCCAGGGAATACATCAATCAGGCATATATCATATTTGCTGCATAAAACAGTCTTTAAATCTTTAACATCCATGCAATATACCTTAAAATTTTCACCAAAACCAATCAAACCTTCTTTTTCTCCGGTAATTTCAACAGTAAACCCATTTAACTCCAGGTTCAGGAGGGTGGTCTCACAAGCCGGGTACCACAGGTCATTAAATATCACCTGTTTAACACCAGACTTAAGGGCGGCTATACCCAGAGTGCCTGGGCCGCAGGTGCAGTCCACCACCGTTGGATCTGCATATCTATTCAGAATGTCTTTCAAGATTTTTATTTTAGGTGATAGAGGCTTTGGAAATTCTATGTGGATCTGCCCCTGATATTTGCAGATATGTAGAGTATTCCAGGGAGTGTAAACCACATCAAACCTCAAATCACAACCAGCCAATAGCTGATAGGTATGGGGACTTGCCTGTGAATCTTTAACTCCTACCGTATCCCTTATGCTGCCTTTTAACACTCCTTTCACTTCGGGAATTTCATTGATTATTCTTCTGGCGCAGCTTTCATTAATTTCATCATCCAGAATCACCAGGGAGTCATTGAAAAGGTAGGGTGCAGAGTTAAGGGGGAGAGCAGGCGTGATTAAAGGGGTGCAGACATTTCTTAAAGTGGAATCTTTATCCTTAATCCCTTCATCAATCATTATTTTAAGTATATGGGCCATAACCACATCTAAATGTCGTTTACCGCATTTGCATCTTTTAAAATCAGTGTCAATATCATTAAGATCGATCTGTTTGGAAAGTGGGGTGAATTTTCGCAGTCTGAAATCTTCACAGCTTTGACATGGAATAAAAAGGTTTTCTAAATCCTTCCTATCATCTAATGTCAAGCATTTATTCCCACATCGGCATTTTAATTCCATATATTTTATAATATTATTATTATGGGATAATTTTTTCCCAAAAAAATCTTTATTTTACCTTAATTTTCACCAGCAATATTAATATAGTGTGAAAATTAACCAAACATGAAGGTTGTTTAAGCTTACGCTTAAATAGTGGATACCCTATATAATTAAGTGAGAATTATGAGAGATAAGAGGAAGGAAATTATCCGAGATCTTCTGGGAGATTTTGCAGAAGAAGAAGATGGATATATGGATGAAGCTGGAGAAGAAGAGGAAGAAGAAGTAAAAAGAAAAGTAAAAGAAAGAATCTCCGATCCAGATGAAGAAGTATTTAACTTAGATAAAATAATAAAAAAGCCTTCCAAGAAGAAAACGAAGAAAATAAAGAAAGTTTCCGATGTGATGAAGGCGGAGATTATCGAGGAAGGTCTGGTTCCTAATTATAACGTTACTATACCCAGCTTTTCATCCAAGGAAAGACAGCTTTTCAATGAGATCCGGGAGAAACTGGTGGAAGTAGCAGTTACCCAGGATGATTTCAAGGTAGATGAAGATTCATTTATTAAAGAAGTTAAACAATTCCTACGTACTAAAGGCGTGCGTGATGTTGACAGATTATCAGCTCAAATATCCCAGGAGATGCTGGGATACGGTAAACTGGACCATATGATTAAGGATGATGACCTAGAAGAAGTTATGGTCATAGGAACAGGAAGTAAAGTATTTGTATACCATCGAAAAATTGGAATGATGGTTACTAACGTTGTTTTTGAAGATGAAGGTGAAATAAAGGCTATTATAGATGTTATAGCTCGACAGGTTAACCGGAGAATTGACCAGCAAACCCCTATTTTGGACGCCCGGTTAAAGGATGGATCTAGGGTAAACGCCACCATCCCACCAGTATCAGCAGATGGACCAACCCTCACCATTCGTAAATTCAAAAAAGACCCCCTAACAGTAATTGATTTAATTAATTTTAAGACTATATCTCCCCACCTGGCTGGATTTCTTTGGGTATGCACTGATGGACTGGGTGTAAAACCCTGTAATGCCATTATAGCTGGTGGTACTGGATCAGGAAAAACTACCACATTAAATACAATAGCCGCTTTCGTACCTCCCCGGGAGAGAATAATAACCATTGAAGATACTTTAGAATTACAGCTACCACATTCCCACGTTGTAAGGATGGAAACCAGACCACCTAATATAGAGGGAAAAGGTGAGCTCACCATGGATACCCTGGTTAAAAATTCACTGAGGCAGAGACCAGATCGGGTGATTGTAGGAGAAGTAAGGGGCT
>JAJRAE010000034.1 GCA_028682985.1 Methanobacterium sp. | reverse complement strand
CATAGACTTCTGTCTTAAGCTAATAAAAAAGGGTTACCAGAACATATACAATCCCGGAGCTCTGCTCTTCCACTACGAATTTGGCACCCAGGAAAAAGACCGTAAAAGAAAGATAAAAAAGAGGAGACAGGCCAACCGGAAGTTATTCAAATCCCGCTGGAACCGGTGGCTCCAGAAACAGGCCCTCCATGATAAGATAGAAAACAGGGGAGTTTTCACAGAACAACCATTAAAGGTCTCCTTAGTGGTGACAGAAGTTGGAGAGGATGCATCTGCCGGTGATTACTTCACAGCCAGTGAATTGGCCCACCGCCTCAAGGACTTCGGGTGGATCATCACCTACCAGGTGCGGAGCGGTCCTGGTAACTGGTACTATGTCGAGGATGATGTGGATGTGTTAATTTCCTTCCTAGAGGCTTTTGACCCGGGAAAGATCATGACCAGCAACCCCCTGCTTATAAAGGTGGCATGGGCTCGTAACTGGTTCCGAAGATGGATACACAACCCCTCACTTAATAAGTTTGACTTGATATTTGCATCCAGCAAAACCTCCTGTGAATATGTGGAGGACGAAACCGGACTTAAAACTCATTTACTGCCGATTGCCACCAACCCCGAGGAATTCCACAGAGGTATTGGGCCCCGGGAGGAGTACCTTAACGATTATGTCTTCACAGGTAGCTACTGGAACGACCCCCGGGATATAGTGGAGTACCTGGAACCAGATGATCTACCATACACATTCAAACTCTATGGTAAGAACTGGGAGGAATTCCCCAAATTAAAGAAGTACTACCAAGGTTTTGTAGAGTATAAGGAACTTCCCCATATATACGCCTCCTCCAAGATAGTGATCGATGACGTCAACCGGGGGAGTAAAAAGTTCGGAGCGGTGAACAGCAGGGTGTACGATGCCCTGGCAAGCGGAGCCCTCATAATAACCAATGGAGAAATAGGGGCGCAGGAGACCTTTGAAGGAAAACTACCCTACTATCGGGATAAGGAAGGATTGGAGAGATTAATAAACTATTACCTCTCCAATGAGGAGGAGAGGATGAAGAAGGTGGAGGAGCTCCATCAGCTGGTTTTGGAAAAACACACCTACCAGATCAGGGCAGATACAGTTAAAGAGACACTTCTCAATGAATTCGTCTATAAAACCAGAGTTTCCATAAAAATTCCCGCCCCCAACTGGAGAAGTGTCCAGGAATGGGGTGACTACCACCTGGCTACCGGACTTAAAAAGGAGTTAGAGAAGAAGAACTGCCAGGTAGAACTGCAGGTCCTTCCTGAATGGAACAAGAATGATGATTGTGATGTGGTCCTGGTTTTAAGGGGCCTCAGCAGATACCGACCCCGGGAGGGTCAGTTCAATATCATGTGGAACATCTCCCACCCCAACCAGGTTTCCCTGGAGGAGTACAACCAGTATCAACAGGTCTTCATAGCATCAGAATACTGGGCGGGGATGATAAAAGAAGATGCATCGGTCCCAGTGGAATCACTACTGCAGTGTACTGACCCGGAACTGTTCTACCCGGATCCGGATGAAGCGTATAATTATGACCTTCTCTTTGTGGGTAACAGCCGTAAGAAGCACCGGAGGATCATAAAGGACCTCCTGCCCACCAGCTACAACCTGGCGGTGTATGGTAAAAACTGGAAGAGGTTCATCAACCGGAAGTACATCAAAGGAAAACACATCCCCTACCAGGAGCTTAGAAGGGCATACTCCTCAACCAGAATACTCTTAAATGACCACTGGGATGATATGCGGGACAATGGGTTTATCAGCAACCGGATATTTGATGGGTTTGCATCAGGAGCCTTCATAATCTCAGATAACATTAAAGGAGCTCAGGAATTATTTGATGATGCCCTGATCACCTACCATAACCAGCAGGAATTGGAGATTTTGATTGAAAAATATCTTAAGAATGAAAATCTACGCAGAGAAAAATCAGAGAAGGGAAAGGAAATAGTCCTGGACGGACACACCTACCATGATCGGGCCGGGCGCATCCTGGAAGTCATAGAGGACAATAATTTAATACCCTCTAAAAAGAATAGAATAACATAAAGGAATAATAGAATTAAATAATCATTATAAAAATTATTATGTTTATACAAGACAGGAAGTAGTTTTTAACCAGATTAAAAAAAAATTATTTTGAGGATTAATAATTTGAAAGAATACAACTTTAAACTGGCAATTTTTGGACTGGGATACATAGGACTGCCCACCGCATCCCTACTTGCAGATAAGGGCTTCCCGGTAATCGGGGTTGATATTAACGCTGGAAATGTGGACCTCATAAACCAGGGGATTTCACCCATAATGGAACCGGGATTAGACAGCCTGGTGGAGAATGTTGTAAAAAAAGGATATCTTAAAGCCACCCCAGATGGTTTAGCCGCAGCAAAAGAATCTAACGTTATGATAGTGGTTGTTCCCACACCGGTTGACAGCAACAAATGCTCAGATCTGAGTGCTGTAGTATCAGCCTGTGACACCATCAGCCAGGGACTTGATAAGGATGATCTGGTCATTATAGAAAGCACAGTACCGCCCTATACCTGTGAAAGAATAGTGATACCCATACTGGAGAGAAGCGGATTTAAAGCTGGAGATGAATTTAAAGTAGCTTACACCCCGGAACGGGCTCTTCCCAACAACACATTATTTGAGATGACCCACAACGCCCGAATAATCGGAGGAATAGATCATGAAAGCTCAACTAAGGCCGCATATATTTATCAGAAGATTACGAAGGGTGAGATCATTTTGGTAGATAACCTGGTAACTGCGGAAATGGTTAAACTCATGGAGAACACCTACAGGGATACAAACATCGCCCTGGCAAATGAAATGGCCCTGATATGTGAAAAACTGGACATTGACGTTTTTGAAGCAATTAAAGCAGCTAATTTTCACCCCCGGGTGGATATCCACACCCCAGGACCCGGAGTTGGAGGACACTGCCTCTCCATCGACCCCTACTTCATCGTAGAAATAGCAGAAAGACACGGCATACCAGCCCGTCTGATTAAAACATCAAGAGAGGTTAATGAACACATGCCCCACCATGTGGCTCTAATGGTGCAAACGGCACTTAAAGAAGCCGGTAAAACTGTTGAAGGATCCAGCGTAGGCATATTGGGCGTGGCCTATAAAGGTAACGTGGCTGACAGCCGGGAAACACCAGCCGGGCCATTGATACGCGATCTTATAATTCAAGGTGCTGATGTGGCGGCACATGACCCCCATGTAGACCCGGTAACTATACTTGCACTGGGAGCTCGACCAGTAAAACTTGAGGAAGCCCTAAAGTGCGACTGCACTGTTCTGTTAACTGATCATGACCAGTACCGAGATCTAAAACCAGAAATGATTAAAAGCAGGGCATTCATATGCACCAGGCCTCAGATCAATCCAGAAGAATTTAAGGGTAAGGGCTTCATCTTCAAAAGTCTGGGCAGACCAGGATAAAAAAGATATTTCAAATTCTAAATCACTCTACAATATCACAACTATCAGCCTACATTAAAACAAAGGATTACACTCAGAATTACAAAAAAGTTATTAATAATAACAGACAATATAATAATAAATTCATGTTTTATAAAATTCACCATAAATGGTGAACGTTTCAGGTGTTTTTCACCTAAAAATGTAAAAAGCTTTTATCTTTGTTACCAGTAAAGGGAGTATTAGATGAATATCAAGAGATTTTATCGTCACTTTCTGGAATCTAATAATACCGAACTACCCCAAATCAGGGATGATTTTGAAACAACTATCCCCGTATATGTGGAAATGGAAACCAAAACCACTTCACCTGATAAATATCAGGACGGGATTACCGTTGTCACCGCCACCTACAATGGTGAAAAATATATCACCCGTCTACTGGAATCGATAAACAAACAAAAACTATCCCCAGAGCGTTTTGAACACATCATAGTGATAAATGGGGAACGAGATAGCACCCCTCATATTGTTAAAGGTTTCATGGCCAGACATCCCCAACTGGATATTAAAATCTTGTACAGTGACATTGCCAATGCATCCAACGCCAGGAACCTGGGTATTGACGAAGCAAAATATGCCTACATTACCTTTGTTGATGATGATGACTACCTAAGCCCCAAATACCTGCAGGAGATGTATAAAAATCGGGCTCCCAACAGGATAGTGATTGCTAGTTTTCTAGATGAGGATGAAGAAACTGGTGTGATATCTGAATCCTACTTTTCCCACGAACTCCTTAAAAACTCCCGCCTGGTAAAAGAGCCCTACCGTAAACTGGTGGGCGCTTTGACCATAAGCGTATGTAAACTGATACCCACCCACTTTTTGGAGAAGACCAAATTTAGCACTGACCTAAATAGCGGTATTGACGTGGCCTTCTACAGCGAACTTTACAGCAGAAATTTATTCGAATTCTATGTTATAAATCAGAGGAAGGGAGCCATCTACTACCGGGTGGCCCGGCAGAACTCCATGTCCAAAAGACCCCTCTCCTATAATTTCAATGTCACCCAGCGGCTGAATGTTATCTGCAACCTCAACCAGTCCATAAAAAGGGCGGAGGATCCTTCTATCAGGGAATTTATAAAGGGTAAAGTGAGAGCCCAGACCATACCCATTAAAAGATATTTGGAACAGCACCCTAAGGATGCACCCCAAATATGTGAGGATATCTCAAAGCTGGAACTGGAATACTTCCCTTACAATGAAATGAACAAGAATCTGGCCCGTAGGCTGATTATATCCTTTAACTTCCCCCCATACGTTACAGCCAGTGGAAACACCGTGGCCAAGAGGATTAGTGAAAAAGGAGAGATCGTGGACGTCCTGTGTAATGAGATGGCCCGGGATACTGATGAAAACCTAAATAAACTGGCAGATGAATTTATCGACCGGAAAATGGTTTTAAATACAATACCTACCTTTGGAAGCTGGCCTAATATTAAATCCTTCTGCCAAAAAGGTATGGATAAAATAGAAAAGATTACTGAAATAAAGGGTGAATATGAATCTATCTACAGCAGATCCATGTTTCCCGCCAGTCATTTCCTGGCCTTCCAGTACAAAATTAAACATCCAGAGGTTAAATGGTCAGCGGAATTTTCAGATCCGGTACTATACGACTCCAACGGCCGGATGAGAAAGGCACCCATAAATGATCCGGAATATTTCCATCATATAAATGATTTAATAGCAGATTTGGGCTATCAACTACCAGTTGATGATAATCTGTTCTTTTTATGTGAATATCTGCCCTATCTCTTTGCAGATGAACTGATTTTTACCAATGAGAACCAGGAAAAGTACATGGTTGAGAAATTTCCCTTAAACCAGGTCAAATCCCTGGTTAAAAGTAAAGCTAAGATAGAAACCCATCCCATTCCCAGGGAGAGGTTTTACAATCTACAGGAATGTGAATACCATCTGGATAGGGATTACGTTAACTTAGCATATTTCGGTGCTTTCTATGAGACAAGAAATATGAATGACATCTTCTTTGCTATGTATTCACTTAACAAAGCCTACAGAGATAGATGTAGAATTCACTTCTTCACTTCGGATGTTAAGTATTTCCAGGACCTCATCGACTGCATACCCATCAAGGACAACCTGATTGTCCATCCGTATGTAAGTTTCTTAGAATTTTTAAATTTAAGCACCAAATTCGACTGTTTAATAGTTAATGATACGGTTTCTGGAGTGGGAGAAATCAACCCATTCCTTCCATCAAAGCTCAGTGATTATCTGGGGGGTGGAAAAGATGTCTGGATTTTATATGAGAACGGCAGCGCCATGAGCAGATATGATGTTAAATATCGCTCCCAGCTCAACAATTCAAAATCTACCAGCCTAACTCTGGAGAGGATTATCCGGGACCATCTACCAACTGATATCTCAGATGAAACTTTAAAAAAAAAACTGGATTAGATGAAATCCAGAGGAAGGAGCTTCCCCACTTAATAATAGAATCTGGTGATAAGGAGAGAATTGTTAACCAGATAAAAAGATATTTCCCTGAATCCATCCCGGAAACATTGCAGTCCGCAGATAAAATATGCAACCATGTATTTAACTTGTTAGGCTCTCAAAAACAGTTTTCAAGTAAGATTGACTGGCAGGTTGACTTCAAAAATGGCTACCAGTGGGATGGCCGGGAATACTATTACAACTCTTATAAACATCTTGACTATCAAAAGAAGGGAATTCAGGCTGATATATTAATTCCCTGGGAGCTGAGTAGATTCCAGCACCTGTTCACCCTGGGAAAGGCCTACTGGTATACCGAAAACCCCAAATATGTCCAGGAATTTGTTGAAGAGATAGAAACCTGGCTGGAAAGCAACCCCCTCCATTTTGGTATCAACTGGATAAGCAGCATGGAAGTTTCTATCCGTGCCATTAACTGGATTGCTGGTTATTATTTCTTCTGCGACTCCTCAATTTTAACTGAAGAATTTAAGAACAAATTCTTTAAGAGCCTTTATTCCCACGGTAGATTTATATTAGATCGTGTTGCAAATGGTAACCCCAACAACCATTACCTAACTGGACTGGCTGGTTTGCTGGTTCTTGGCTTACTCTTCCAGGATACACCTGAGGGAGGAAAATGGCTAGAAAAATCGGTTAAATGGCTGGAAGAGGAAATTTATAACCAGTTTTATGAAGATGGTGTGAATATGGAGTCTTCCACTGATTATAACATTTATTCCGTTGAAATATTCTTGTTTTGCTCCCTGATTTATCAGAGAAATGGAAAAAAATTTTCACACGGATTCCACCAGCAGCTGGAGAAGATTGTTGATTTTATCCCATACATAGTGAAGCCAGATGGTAATTTGCTCACTGTAGGGGATATTGGTAATACCCGGCTTTTTAAGATGGTTAAATATGGAGATGCCCCTGGAATATACAGCTTATTCGGCTCAGCAGCACACATATTAAACAGAGAAGACCTCCTAAAATACTCTAATATTGATGAAGAGTCTTTTTGGCTACTGGGATATGATTTAAACTATAAATTCGCTGAGTTATCTTATGAAGTTTTCAGGAAACTGGAATCTCATGCTTTCCAGGATGGTGGTTACTATGTGATGCGGGATGACAACCATTATATGGCCATCTACACTGGATCCCCCGAATCTAAGGGTTCCAACGGCCATAGACATAATGATGCGCTGAGCTTTGAATTATACGCTCCAGATAAATCCTTCATTGTTGATCCTGGTTCTTATGTCTATACCGAAGACCCTGATATGAGGAACATGTTTAGAAACTCCCGGTATCATAACAAGGTGGTTGTGGATAATATGGATGAAAATCATCTCCACAATAATTCTGTGTTCAAAATAGACCTCGAATCCCATGTTAAACCAGGTACATTCATATCTAACAATGATTATGATT